>DAICZM010000269.1 GCA_027311145.1 Ktedonobacterales bacterium | reverse complement strand
TTTCATTATATTCCAAAACATTCCAAACAGTATCGTACACTACTGTTTTCGCAGGGAGGAACTTTGCATAGTTTACAGCGAGCCTTCACACATCTTCACATCGGCGGTCACTATCGGATAGAGAAAAAGATCGAATCAACAGCGGCTACTATTTTGTACATACACAACTATAAAACATCTACGCGCTTATGTTTGAAACTGTGGCACAAATGTGAGGAACAAAACGAGCTATATGATACCAATGAACCACAAAAATGTATCGAATATCTCCTAACAGGATGGAAAGTAAACCCTCTTTCTGCACCAGGCGTTTATCTCGGTATTGTTCCCGTGAGATTTAACAGAAACAAACGTCTGACATTAGGGAAGCTTATCCATCAGCCTAACAGGAAGACACTTAATCCAAAACAAGGATACAAATATGCAATTGTGATGAAACGTCTACAAGAGTCCTGGATACTTGACGATCAACTAAGCGAGGATAAATTTGGCAATAAAGAGGGTATGGTCTGGCTAGGACAAAAAATTGCCGATATGCATTTTCGTATCGGTACGCAGAATACAGAAAAATTGCCGCCAGAAATTGGCAATTTTCATACGCTTCAGAGAAAATTAAGGCTTAACATTCATGAATTTGAAAAAGCACTTGTACAATATCCTGATAAAGAGAATGGCTACACCAGCATTGGGGAAAAAATGCAAGACGCGCTCTTGTTTTATGCTCCAAGTTTTCAACAGCGTTACCAAGCTGGATGCATAAAACGTTGTCATGGCGATCTCAAAACAACAAATTTATGGATACGCCCAATGAGCATTCATCAAGCCAAAGGTGCATTACCAAACACAGCTTTTGAGCTTCTTGCACTTGATTGTGTCGATTTTCTGCCTGAATTCTATTATATTGACATATTGAGCGATATAGCGATGCTCATAGCAGATATCTATGCACATCTTTTACATCATTCTCATACAGTATTACAAGCACAACAGCTTACAGATATTTTTTTAACCAATTATTTACATGCAATGCGAGAAGAGGAACAAGAGATCAAACCACTTCTTACGTATTATATTACGGAGAAAGCGATGATCTGCGCATATATGGGTTAATTTTGATAAACGGCCATTGCAAATCAATGGGAAACCATCACTTGGTACATGCTACTTCGAAGTTGCACAAATACATATGCATAAATTGGAGCAGATGATGAAACACCAAGAAGCATATATATCCTACTCAGCCACTATTCCAGACGCAACCACTCTGGGTGAACAAGCGAGTATTGGCCGCCATAGTGGTTAGTAATCACATCTTTATTTTCACACATCTCACGCAGTTTTTTACGGAGATGGTGCATGCGCTGAGTAAAAGTGGCACGCTCAATCATTTTGCCCCACGCGCCTTTCATCAATTCTTCCTCAGTACTCCGTTTAGGCGTTTGGAGTAACGTCTTAATAAGGCGATACTCCAACTCTGAAAGCGAGAGACGCTCTTCCAGCTTGCCAGGATACATGATAGTCAGCCAAAAGCCACGGACCTGTGGAGTAACTGACTCTTTAGTACGCTGGACGAGATAGTCACGAATAATCGCGCCAGGAACACGAATCGGCTGCAAGAGATCATAACGAATAATACCTTCGCTATAGAGGATATAGCGCAATTCTGGTCCCCACTTGTTCCAGATAGTATTGGCAATAATAGTGCCAGGCTGCTGTTGCGCAAAGAGATCAACACACTCATAAAAGGCGGCATTGGTATCAGAACTACTACTGTCCAGAGCCTCTTTCAGACGCTTCCATAAGCGCGTCAGGAAGGTACTCACCCGTTCATTAAGCAGTTCTGTAATCTGCTGTTTCCCTTCCTCCGTGATCGGCTGCCAATTTATGTTTGTGAGCGGCAATTCCGTTGCATACAATTGTTTGTAATAAAATGTATAGAAGCACAATTGGTGCAGCAGATAGGGGTGCGTGCCTCCTTGCTCTAACAGCCAGCGTTGCTCATCCGCAACAAACACCTCTTCAACCTGCATTTCTGCGAAAAACTGGCTCCATTCCTTGCCAAAATCAGAGGGTGATTGTGCCAGCATACGCTCGCTCTCATTCCAGGGCAAGGCCTGCAAAGTCACGGGAGCAAAACGTGCAAGATCAGCGGAGATGCGCCGAAACTGGTCAGTAATTTTCGGGCGCGGCAGATTTTCCAGTGAGAGCAACACACCAAAATTGCTACAGGTATCAATCAAATCAACCAGGATATGAATGATACCACATTTGTCGAGGAGGGCAAGGCCACGTTCTTGCTCATTTTCAGCCGTTGTCGAGGCACGCCCCGAGAAATCAATTGTCGGCAGTGCGAGGCTGTCCAGCGTGTCTAACATGATAAAGTAGCGTCGATTAGGATAGTCCTGACTCAATTTATTCAGTAATCGACGCAATTCATATAAATCGCTTAAATCATTCGTTGACGCCCCAACGGTTTCTACAAAATCTGGTCCAGAAAGGGCACGCAAACACTCATGCACAAAAGGAGCAAGCAGCACATCAGGATTGGAGATGGCCTCAGAAGCCGTCAAAACCTTCAACGGTTGCAGGTTCACCGATACAAAGCAAATATCTTTTTGGGCAAGCAGATCACCGTAATCGAGTGCAGCAAGCTCACTACGCCAGGTCCAGTCAGCCGTATTGCTAAGATAGCGAACTAGTGTTGTCTTGCCAATTTGCGGCGCACCTACCAGGATAATTGCGCTCTGGCGACCTGTCAGAAGGCTCAAGACATCTCGACTTCGGCCAGAGACATGACCGATGATGCTAGCATTATTATCACCATGCTGAAATGGGTTGGATAAGGTTTGCCAGTTGAGTAACATTACCAGACTCCTACTGTGCTTCATCTTCATGTGACACAAAAAAATCGTTATGTTGCATCATCCATTGACGCACCAGGTCTATTTTAAATGCATAACGTGGGTTGCTGGAAGTGGCATCAAACACCTCTACGATCAAACCATCGCGCAAACGATCAAGCCTGCTGCGCAATTGAGCAAGCGGCTCACCGAGATATGCTGCCAGTCTCCTAAATGAAACGATTTGCGACGATGTATGGCGCGTCATATCGACAATAGCTTGCAAAATCCGTTTTTCCAGCCCGTCCTGTACCTCTAGTCGATAAAAATAAAAATAATTTCCCGTATTTTCCCAGATGATCTGATTGAGTGCCTGTTGTAAATCGTCTTCATCCACCACCTGCTTTTGCGGTTGCGCATCTAACAGGTGAACAAGCTGCATACCAAGCAGGTTCAGAAAATATGGGTTACCAGATGTTAACGCAAAGACTTGCCTGATTACATTTGGATGCACAGCGATATGTTGTTCTCCCAATGGAACAGCTAGCAAGCGTTCAGCACTTGTGGGATCGAGAAATGAGAGTTCACGCGGCAAGGCAAACGTGAATGCATTCGCCAGGAAGTCCGAGTTCAGTGTTTTATATTCGCTGGTCGGCAAAATAAGAATCAGGCTCAACTGGCTAATCTCATTCATGAGCGTACGCCAGTAGGGAAAAAAACGTTCTTCCAGAATATCACTATTATGGGCAGTCAACGCACCACCTAGCTCGTCAAGCGCAAGGATCAGACGTGAATCAGGGAGCAAATACAAGCACTCTTGAAGAAAACGTTTAAAGCGCATCTGTGGATCGCGCTCACTATATTCATGCCAGGCCGGGACTGTTTGCTGAAGTTGCTGTTGTAACGCAAAACGGATCTCTTGTGCAATATTCTCTAGAATCGTAGCCTCATTCTGCCGCGTCGCGCCCTGCAACGAATAATAAACAGACCAGAAATGCGTAGGAATATGGCGTTCCAAGATACGTTTGCATAAAGACGTTTTACCCGAGCGACGCGGACCAACCAAAATGACAGCTCGCCCGCTGTTATCCTCACATAATATACGCGCTATCAGATGAATCTCCGTATCTCTGCCAAAAAACATTTTGCCAGAGGCTGGGCGCGAGATATCGAACTCATTGATCAGCTTGCGGCTACGCGGTTCCATTGGCTCGGCGATACGAGGAGCTTGCTCATGTTCAGGATAAGTTTGGCGCATTTTCTGTAATTCTTCAAACACATGACTGGACGTCCCACGCCGATCAATATCAACAGTACAATCTTTCATCCGTCCAAGCGCATCCCAGATATTTATGACCTCACGATAGTTATGCGTCTCAATAATAAAATGCACCTCAGCTTTTTTAAATTTTTCAATGGCATCGCCATTTATAGATAGCAGCGTACATTGGTAGTGGAGTAACTCCTGCGTAATATCATTAACCAGACCATGTCGATCTTTTGTCTGTACCATAAACTCAACCTGAAATACTAACATATTGCGCCATGAAACCGGAATAGATATATGTTGCTCTTTTTCCTCACGTGCAATATGAGAGCATTCAACGCTATGGACTTGAATATATTTTTTACGCGGATGTAATATCCCGAGTACCTTTTGCGGATAGTCTGGCTGACATCTGCCACATAAACGTAACGGCAAAGAACCATATAGATCAGGAACATCCTCCATCGGAAACCAGCGATAGGTGGATGAAAAATTTCTCCGCTCATCTATTTGCTGGATAATATGCTGTGCTGCCCACTCAGGTGTATACGGGAGGTCGTTGGTATGTTCCAACTTTCTCAGATATTCATCGGCTGTTCCCAATTTATGGCGCAATACAAATTTACCCAATTCAGCTACTAATTCTTGTTGTCCTGTATAATAACGGTAACGTTTGATGATTTCCTCTATCTTCGCATACCCAGGATGCTCTGTAATGCGCTTCTCACGCAAACTTTTTATGTGCTGCTTCGCAGCCGGCGTTTTGGCATACTCCTCACGTAACCAATCAAGATTACTGTGGCTATCATGTGTTATTCTGATTTCGACTACATCACCCGTGTCCAAGATGCGATAAAGAGGGGCTTTGCGGTTATTGATAAAAGCTTCTACAGCCTGGCTCATAATAGAACGATTTGTCATATAGGCAAAATCAAGAGCGGTCGCTCCCCTCGGAAGCGAGATAGGTTGACGATTATGGTCATAAACAATAATTGGTTTTTGGGCTGATTCGTTCTCTTTCAGTGTGTAGCCACGCATAATCTCGTGCTGAATAGCAGAAAGCATTTTGCCTTCTTCAGTTTGCCAGTAGGTCAGCGATAGAGGGATTACATAGTCTCCTGACTTTTGTTGCCGTTCATAGAGAGGGAAACAACGCGGATGGAGACAACCATGGCGCATGATGGCCTGCATCAGAGGCGTGCCAATCTCGATCTGGCAAGCGAGCATACGCAATTCAGCGAAAAAGGTATCTTGTATCGACGGATGAGTTATGTTGATATCCAAGCCAAAGGCAAGGTAACTATAGCCATTAGCTTTGGGGTTGGCAATATGATCGGTCACTCGGTCTTGAATATAGCCAAGCTGACTTATCAATCCCAGTGCCTCATAGCAGTCACGCACCATTGGCACGATAATATCAAATGTGACCAGATCAAAGCCCGTCAGTTTCAGAGTTGTCACGGTGTGAGCATCCTGCTCGCGTCTTCGTAAGCCAGTGATGCCACATGGGGCATAAGAGACATACACAGGGAATGGCGATGCTTGTTGATAATAGGTCGTAAAACGTTGACAGAGTTGCTCAACGACAAGCGTATCTTGTGCCAAGATACGTGTATATTCAGCCTTATCGAAGGCAAACTGCTCAGGGTTTAACAATTCTGCACTCAGATCTTCCACCTCGCGCTTTAAATCCCATAAACCAAGACGTTTGGTGATACTGAGCAGTGTGTCACGAATACGCTCGATCTTGCCGAGTTGCATTATAACTTTATTTGCAGATGGTCGATCCTGGCGCATCTGGAGCAGCGTTTGAAAAACTGTATAGTAGATGGCAACGGCGATCAAGAGCGCACCCAGATTGCGATAAGGAGGAGTGAGCAGCACAGGCAGGTTCTCATCCTCGATATACCGTACATAACTTACAGCATCTCTAATATGGCGCAACACCTGTTCATGCACATCTAGCTTCGTCTCGCGCACCTGCTGATCACACTCCCACAGATAACCCGCTATCACAAGTTGCCAATCTAAACCCCACTTGTGGAGCAATTTTCCCACAGCATATCCATCATATTTGGCATAAAGAATGAATTGATGATGTGGTGTACCGCGCAACTCTTCTAAGAGACGGTAGGTCAGATTGCTCCACGCATTAGGAAGTTCCTGCGGCGTGGGTTTCCAGAGAGCGAGGCCTTGCGGATCAATCTTGCTCATGATGCGGATTCTTTCCTGCTGTCGGTCATCAAGTTTTTTACTAGAGACGCTTTCCTACGTAGAATAGTACGTAACTATATGCGTTGTCAAGAGTGCTATCATCTCATTACATGCCATATTGTTTCATTGGTTCACGTCACTTACATTACGTTTATTGATACAAGAATATCACAGGAGGGGAGATGCCTATTATCTTTTCGTGGCTCTCACGCTCCATACACAGAAAATTCACAAAATTGACATTAATACCTATTGAAAATTACTAAAAAATATACTACAATAA
>DAICZM010000268.1 GCA_027311145.1 Ktedonobacterales bacterium | reverse complement strand
GTCTTAAAGGACAGACGCAACGGGAACTGTCTGTGCAGACAGAGCCTGAATACTCTGCTCAGAAACGGGCAAAATGGCAGTTTTGGCGAAAGCGCGAAGAAGATGACGAGGACGAGAGTGACGAGGACGAAGACATCTAGCCATACCCCGGTATGGTATGTCAAGCTATTCATGTTTGTTTGGCTGGCTGCTATCATTGTCATTGGGATGGCAAACGGCATACCTGTTCATTCTGCCCCTCTCGCAGCATATAATGTGACGCTTACGGCCAATAATTTTAGTTCCCCACTGTTAACAGTCACGGCTGATAATCTTTCAAATCCCGACCACGCGCTCTTTGCTTTGCACAATGGAACCTTACTATGGTATGGCGTGACATTTCAATCCGCTCCTGCTGGTCTTACTCCGGGGGCTGCCGATACACATGATCTCGTGACAAATGCGCTGCTTGCCCCACAAATGCTTTTGCCGCCAGTGGGTGTATTGCCATTTGATCAAGCCAATGGCAATACTAATAATGAGGCTCTTCATCTAGCAGTCACGTTTTCTGGCCCTCTACAGCAGTTAACGCTTACCTTGTCTCCGCTTGAAACACATGCTGTCACACTTGATATCATCAACTTGTTGATACAGATGCTTGGGCAGCAACATGCGAGCGTGCAGGTTGGGCTACTTAGCCCCGGCATGATGCAGCAAGTTTTTGCTGCGACGACAAACATGAACGACTTGGGAATGTTGGTCAATAACTATCGCCTGGTGTTGCAATCTGTTTCTGATACAACAAAGATACTGCAATATGCCTATGCCTGCGCAGTCAACCTTGCGTCTTTGCTGGCGGATAGTAGCGAGCAGACCATGCTAGCAGATTTGCTCTGGAATATCATGGGAAAGGTGGTGACGCAGGCCAGCATTTTAGATGCTATTCGTAGCATTGGGCAAAGCCAGTTTGGATTGGCGGTGGAAGGTTTTATTGCCAATGAAGGGCTTGCGTTGAGTACCAGCTTACTACAACCGACTAACCCGACTATTTTGCTGCAAACAAATAGTACAGTGACACCAACCCCTTCGCCAACCTTTTCGCTCTTTGGGCCAACTACCGTCACAACCCCCGGTCTTGTCACACCTATTCTCTCGCCTGTCGGAACTGCGACCCCCACAATAGCCATTTCTGCAACACCCGATCCGCAGCCTACGGTTGTACCTACGGCTACAGCTCATCCATAGTAGTTAGTCTTGCTGCTCTTGAAAAAGAAATTGCGCTTTGCATCCAAAAACCTTCTCAAAAAGATCAGCCTTTTCATGCGCGTGTTCCAGTTCAGTATCCAGGTCTGAGAGTGGGCGAATGGTCAGCAAAAATGTCCAGCTCTTCTCGTTACAGTTTGCGGGATCGACACTGATCTGGATGACGCGCCCATCATGATTGTAGTCGAAGGCGTCCGCGATGCGTAATAAGGCTGCCAGTTTGGAGACCCGCTGGCGGGCTAGCTTGCTGAGAGCGGCATATTCTTGATGCTCGTTACTGGGCAAGGCGCGACGGTGATAACGCGCAATACAGGCGATTTCATAGCGTTCTTTGTCGGTAAAATCCGGCAACTGCGCCTCTTTGATCAGACGAAACGAGTGTTTGTGATGACGGCGCACTGCGATAGTCATGCCTGTATTATGAAGAAATGCAGCTCTCTCGAGCAGACGCAGTTCCTTCTCACTTAAATGATGAAGAGGATAGGTTGCCGCGAAGAGCTGGGTAGCAAGACGTGCCACCTGGCGTGCATGGGGCCAATCTTCCACTTCTAGCCCACCACTCAAATATTTTTCTTCTTCTGTTGGATACGGTTGTTGCCACCAACGTAAATTCTCGGTTGCATCTGGCATTGTCATGTGTATCTCGCTCGTATTATGTTGGTAAATCATCGTTTTTCTATATATCTCACTCTTTTGCGCGCCGAACGCAGAATTCCCTGCGTTGAGAGCGGTTTGTATGCGACAGTTGTAATTTTTTAGTCGGACTATAGATTTATGCGTCCAGAATGCTAAGAATCTCACGTCGGAAATCTCTGGCTTGTAGCATATGCCAGTGCTGGTTAAAATCAGTGTACAGTTTTTCGCGCTCTTGTTGCAAACACAGCAGAAGGTACTCAAGGCCATAGCGTTCTTCAGCGGTGGGCGAGGTCGTCGGATTGAGTAGGCTAGCAATCAATAAAGGGGGAATAATGAATGTGCCTGTGTTGCGTTTGGTATAGGCACGTACTAATGCCTGCTCATAGCCAGTGCCGCTGTCGAGTCCGCCCAGACAGAGACGCAGCACCGCGATCATCACATCTGTGTCGTGTAGCGTGCCTAGTTCTGCTTGTAGTTGCTCTAGTTCTTGCAGAACTGTTGCGCATGACGAGGGAAATGTGTCGAGAAACAATTCTAGCGTATAACGCAAGCGTTTGGCCGCAATGCGTAGATGATGTAATCCTCGCACGTTGTAAGATGTATCAACAATGTTGTTCCACGGCTCAAATTCGTCGAACTTGGCCCGCGCGATAATGCGTGCATTTTTTGCAACGGATGCTTGTGGAGATAGATTGGGAATGGGACTAACTTTTGCCATGTTTGTGTTCTCCTTTTGGCAAGCACTCGTCAAGCAGATGAAAAAGTATCTCCTCATCACACTGGTGCAAAAATGCAGCCAAACCTTCTTGTTGTTGTTGGCGATAGCTATGCAATCGTTGTATAAGCCAGGCAATGCCACTTTGTTCCTGGCTATTGGCCCGTGCTAGCTGTTCCTGCAAACTTTGCAGCATGACATCCGTGTCACGTGCCTCACCCAGCACATCAGCTAGCTTTTTGACCTGACGGTATAATCGGCGAAAGGCTGTCGGTTCGCAGAGTGGGGCATAAGCATCGAGGGCAGCACGCAAGCGGCGCGTGGCCACACGCATTTTATGTACATCCTCGCTATCTTCGTGATGTAAGACTGCCTCGCGCCACGAGAGCATTTTATGGAGACGTTCGCGCAACAGATGGCGACCAAACTGGCGAAAAGTCATCGTAGTCATGTCACTTGACTGGCTCGCGGCTGTGGTATTGGTAGGTGTTGATGTAGAACTTGTTTCAGGCCTGTGTGTGCCACTATCCGCATCAGCTTGTACGTGTGTGAGCCATTCCGCACCATAGCGTGCATAAGCTAACAGCGCGCCTTCGCGGATACCGTGTGGACTGACGTGAATCTCGTTCAAATGAAGATGGGCCATGACTGCACGAATGATGGCTGCACCAGCGGGCAAGATCAAAGCGCGTGCAGCCGGTTGCTGGTAGCGTTTCGTAATCTCTTCTGCTGGTAGGGCGTGCAGCAGTCCTTCGCAGCGTAGCACATCCTCGTGAGTCAAGCATTCGGCTGTGAGGTCGAGACCGAAGGCATGATGGGCCAGGTGGAGAAGTGAATTTGCGCTCCCGCCGGTCACGATCAATGCTTCCAGACGGTGCTGGATCGAGAGTTTTTGTAAGTAATCATGCAAGAATGTGCGCGTAGCCTCTATTTCTGCATGTGTGGGAGGGTTGGAAGGTAAAGAACGGTCATGTAACCAGCCGGAGCCGATAGGAAGAGAAGTGCGCCAGGTGATCTGTCCGCGTGTCGCTGTAACCAGCTCTGTGCTGCCGCCGCCGAGGTCCATGACGCTGATCGTGTTCGGGGGTGTAGCTTGTTTTGCTAGCATATAGGTGGCTCCAGCAAAGGTTAGGGTTGCTTCAACATTGCCATCGATGAGATGCACAGTCAATCCGGTAGCTTGTTGGATGGCGGCGAGGAAGTCCGTGCTATTCTTGGCTTGTCGGATGGCTTCGGTGGCAACGACGAGGATGGGTGAGGCCTGGTGTTGTTGCGCGATGGCTTTGTATTGGAGTAGTGTATCAATGGCAGCGGCTTGTTTCTGTGAGGAGATATCGCCCGTCGCGGTAACACTCTCGCCAATGCGCACGAGATCGACTTCGTCGGCCAGAATCTCCAGATCGTCGGGCAGACAGCGTGCGACGACGAGGTGAAGTGTATTGCTACCGATATCGATAGCGGCATGTATGGGTGTGTGTTGATCGAACATACGCAGTTGCTCCCTACAATGTGAACGCTGCGAGCGTTATATTCATATAGCCATTTTGATAGCAGGCTTATTTGGTAGCGATTTTCTGAGAGATAGTGTTGGTATGTATTGTGTAGTATACCATGTTTGGAAGTGTGTGTGGGCATGGTGAGGAAGAGAGAAAACT
The DNA here is from genome assembly GCA_027311145.1 of Ktedonobacterales bacterium. Taxonomy (GTDB): domain Bacteria; phylum Chloroflexota; class Ktedonobacteria; order Ktedonobacterales; family Ktedonobacteraceae; genus DTNP01. Next base: position 2,364 of record DAICZM010000268.1, on the reverse strand, counting down.
CACCCAAAACCCTCTTGACAAGTTGCGGGCAATACTGTAGTATTATGTGTGTCCGCAAAGACAAGCCGAAGTGGTGAAATTGGTATACACGCAACGTTCAGGGCGTTGTGCCTTAATTGGCATGGGGGTTCGAGTCCCCCCTTCGGCACCCCCTATTCGTACGACGGTCCCCTCAAGCCGCATCTAGAGCCGCTTGAGGGGCTTTTTTTGTCCCGCTTTTCGCCTAAAATTGTCGTATGATAGCAAAATTGATAGCAATTTGAATGCTGATAGCAAAAGGCCAATTTCTTAGCCCTGTAGCGCATCATTCATCTTGCTTACCGCGTCCTCTTGCATTGTCGGCAGCACATGACTGTAAATGTCCATTGTCATGCTAATCTGGTTATGCCCTAATATCTCTTGCACGACTTTCGGGTTCACTTTCATCAGCAGCAGAATAGTTGCTGCACTATGCCGCAGATCATGAAACCTGATATGTGGAAGCCCCGCTTTTTTCAGGAGCGTATTAAAGCGTTCAAGCACCTTGTTCGGATTAAGCGGAGTCCCAAGCGAAGTACAGAACACCAAATCATGGTCTTGCCAGTCAGCCCCAGCTTCTCGCTTTATCTCATTTTGATGCTTGCGATGCTCTTGCAACAGATCAAGGACCATCGGAGCCAGGAGGATACTTCTTCGACTTTTTGCCGTTTTCGGTTCAGCCTCTACATATCTGTTTCCAGGTTGACGAGTAAAGATACGCTTTACTTGAAGCATACTCTGTGAGAAGCTAATGTCTTGCCATTTGAGAGCCAGCAACTCACCACGCCGCATACCAGTCGTAAGAGCCAGGAGAAACAATGCTTCTAAATTATGCCCCTTGGCAGTCGCGAGCAACTTTTGCGCTTGTTCTGGGGTAAGCGGTGTCATCTCATAATGTGCCCGTCGCGGAGGCTCGACTAAGCTACACACATTTTTGCCAACCAGTTCCCACTTCACCGCATCAGAGAGAGCCTTGTGAAGCATAGCATGGAGCGTATTCACCGTCGTAGGAGAAAGGCCCTCTTCTAGTTTCTTCTTATACAACTGATTGATATGCTGTGCAGTCAGCTTATCTAACTTGACATGTCCGAGCACGGGAAGAATATGCAACCGGATATATTGCTCATATCGCTCAGTAGTGCGCGAACGAACCGCCCCCGTGCGACTCTCTAACCAGTGCTTGAGAAATTGTTCTAGTGTCTGCTGTGGAGCAGTAATCAGCGTTCCCTGTTGCTGTTCACGAAGTGCCTTTTTCAGTTTTTCTTGTACCTCTTTACGAGTCTTCCCATAGAAAACCTTGCGCTTCCTGTTCTCAAGGGTAATAGCAGCAGTCCAACGCCCATCCGTTTGTTGATAGATCGAACCTTCACCATGTCCTCTGTTTTTTCCCATCTGTTTTTCTCCTTATGCACGAGGAAAACCCGCTCCACATGCGACAATGAAGCGGGTCCCTTGCCTTACTATGCAGACACCTTTTCTCGTTCAAGAAGCCACTGTTCAAGAGCCGCAGGACGAACCCGCAAGACTCGCCCAAGACGCACCGTTGGTAATCCTTCTGTCGCAATCAGCGCATACACTTTTGTGCGGCAGATACCCAACTGAGCGGCAACATCAGCCACCGACAAAAGCAGAGGTTGAGTAATGAATACACGTTTTTGCATGAATATACCCTCCTATATAGCGAGACCGAACCGCTTTTGCTTTTTGATGACTTCTTTCCAGTAATCGCGTTCCTTCTCTTCCAGGTAGGTCACACCCTCTTCATAGAGCCAGTGCAACACTTGCGAGACATCCGCATCAGCTGCCACGAACACCCCGCCGAGCCAGGCCGCCAACGTGGAACAATAGCCAATCACCGCCGCCAGGCCACATGCTAAACTCACTTCACGCACCCGCTCACGCACAACCGGACCAAGCTCGACTTCCGAAACTTCCTTAAACGCAGCTTGAATAACTGCCCAAGCAGGATGCACAGGCCAGCGCGAACGGTTACTATCCCCCGTTGGCACAACATAGCGTAACCAGCCATCGGGCAAACCATCCGCACCACCAACCGCTTGACCCGCTGCATAACTCCACAACGCCTGTAACTGGTCGAGCAGATCATAGGCCCCCTCGATTGGCGTTGCGAGGTTGCGCAGAAATTCCCGCTTAAAACGGAACTCCACACGCCACACCTCAGACTCGCCATCCCAGGCCACACACCCAGGCTTTTCCTTGGCCCAATAGTCGAAAAACCATGTCTTGTGCGACTTCTGTTTTATCTCTAAGGTTTTGTTATAAATCATGCAGGAAATTGGAGCAGCATGACTACTAAAGCGCAACGAGGAAACGCGATGATAATCG
>DAICZM010000267.1 GCA_027311145.1 Ktedonobacterales bacterium | reverse complement strand
GAATTACAAATATGTATTCGTATAAATGCAATTTACTTTATAAAGGGACTTATCACTATGTCAACTTCGGAAGCGGCGGATTGGGAGATTACGCCGGAGGGACTCTACATCGCCACACGCGCTTTCCTCGTGCGGCGTGGCTATTGTTGCGCCAATCGCTGTCGCCATTGTCCCTACATCAACTGGCACAATAGCTGCACATGGCAGCATGGACCACATGCAGCGGTCTTGCACGTCAGTGTCTCACGCAAGGCACTCACCGGTGTCATGGCATATCTGCACTATCACCAACAACAGCTACAGGCCCATCCTGCTGATGATGTGGCCTATCACGAGGCGCAGTGCGCTCACTATCGTTTCCTGTTACAGCAATGGGAAGACAATGCTTCCTCCTCCCTCGATAGCTGATAACAAAAGGGGAGATGCATGCTTGTAAGATGCATCTCCCCTTGCAGAGGATAAAATATGTGCTTGCTTAGGGATGCCAAACAAAACTGACGCCAGGGCCAGGGGTGAAGGTGACGAATGTTTCAATGGCCCAGTTGCCTGCCCAATTAAAGTTGCTTGTCAATACTGAGCCATCTGCGTTGATGCGTTCGACAATGGCAACGTGTCCGTACCAACCGGAGCCTTGTACACCCGGCTGCAGAACAATGATGGAGGGCACTTTTGGTGTTGCCGAGACAACCCAACCGTAGCCTATTGCTCCCGCTTTCCACTGCCAGGCATTGCCTAGCCAGGGAACCCAGTAGCCGGTAAGCTGATGGTAGCGCATATTCGCCCAGTAAGTGCATTGCCCATAGAAAAAGCGGTCTAATCCGCCGCCACTTCCGCTGCCTGGAGGGGCTGTTGGCAATCCTGCGAATGTCTGGCCACCGCCCGGATCATAGCCATCCTGGGTGACTGCGGTTGCTGTTGCGGCTTGTTGTGCGATCAAGCCGGGATTATTGTTGCTTCCCTTTGCCATATCCATCGTTGCTTTAAAAGGGTTCCAGAGACCTTCTCCTTCGCTCCCCGTTGGCACAACCGCGATCAACGCACCCAACCCAATCAAAATAAGCACTGCAATAGTGGCAATGTGAACAACGAGCTTGCGCCCTTTGGGAGGACGAATCCCTTTGCTTTTTTTGCCTGTGCCACGAATGACAACAGGCTCGCGTAGTGAGGTTGTGGTGCGCCGAGCTGAAGGGAGTGTTCCCGTCTGCACTTCCGGCAAAGTCTGTGTGGCGACCGGTGCGGGCGTATAGTCATGGAGTTGACGGGTCTGTACAGGTACAGGCATAGGTGCGTAATCTGCTAGCTGGCGTGTAACGCGGGGCTGTGCCGAATAGGTAGCATCGTGCGAAGGATACTGCCTTTCCTGCGATGGCTGAGCCGTGCCATAGGCCGATGGCGGTGGTGTAGGAAAAGATAATTGTTCGGGCGTTGCCGTTGCCTGTTGCTCAGCCGGAACTGAGAGCATACCCTGGCCTACATGCATGTTTCCAGCCCGTTGCCAGGGAGGTATCTGCTGCTGACGCTCATCTATAGACGACATACGTACTTCCTTCAATCCAGTCCACAATAATAGAGAGAAGATACTTGCATCTTCCATAGTATTTGTGATTTGTTCTTCACCATAGAATGTACCTGTTACGCTGTGATCGGTCAAGCAATATGTGCCTGCGGTAGGACTATAGGACTAGGCAGAGGCAATGATGCCGCAATACGCGTATGTGCGGTTTTGCTAGTGTCACCTCGTCACCGAGCGTGAGCAGGAGCAAGCGGCACGTGATGTGGTGCAGCTTCCCTGGTTCGGTCACATAGCATTCGCTGCTGTCAATGGCTCCCGTGTGAGCATCGTGTGGTATCTTACCGCATAGATGCCAATTTTGCCAGAGCTATGCGTTATAGAGAGAGAGGCAACCATGATGCGTGAAGAAACAAGGAGCAAAATACATGCATGTACGGCCTAGAGCGAGTATTCTGTTGTTGCTCGTGATAACCCTTTTATGCACGGCCTGTAGTCTTGGTGGACCAATAGCAACAGCTACGCCTACCCCTGCGCCACCATCAACAACGCCAACGAATGTGTTTACACCTATCCCAACTACTTCATCGTTCTATCAATGTCCCCCAGGTTTGAGTGGAAGCGTTGAGTGTTATACGCCTTATGCATTGCGCGTGGCCTACGGCGTGCAATCCCTCACTGCACGTGGCTTCACTGGCAAAGGGCAGACGTTGGTTGATATTGTCTCCTATGGCAGCCCAAGCTTGCAGCAAGATATGGATGTGTTTGATAGTCAGTTTGGCTTGCCTGCTCTTCATATTCAAGTGCTTGCTCCGCTGGGTACGGTTCCTTTTGATCCCCAGAATAGTGATATGGTTGGATGGGCGGGTGAGACAGAACTGGATGTGCAGATCATGCACGCAATCGCGCCTGCGGCGAAGATTATAGTGATGACCAGTCCAGTCGATGAGACAGAAGGCACAGTTGGTATGCCCGAGTTTTTGCAACTGGAACAATATGCTGTGAGTCATCATCTCGGTCAGGTCTTCTCACAAAGTTATGTTGCTTCTGAGGCGACCCTGAGTGATAGTGTGGGTCAGCAGCTCGTGAAGCAGTATACAGATTTTTACCAGCAAATCACGACACAAGATGGATGGACGGTTATTTCTGGCTCAGGAGACAATGGAGCGACTGATTGGGCCAATATAGCTGCAACACAGCTAGCCACCACCGCAACCGTCAATTTTCCCGCCGATGTGCCCTGGGTTACATCAGTGGGGGGGACGACGCTTCAGAGTACAGCAACGGGCTATAATGAGACCGCCTGGAGTGGGAGTGGTGGTGGTGTGAGCAAATTTTTTACCGAGCCGGGTTTTCAGCAAGGGCTACCTGCTACTGTCCAGGCATTGCTTAAGGGGCAGCGTGGCATTCCTGATATTGCTGCTGATGCTAACCCACAGACGGGTATGGCATTCTATTTCAATGGGCATTGGACGCTAACGGGGGGCACAAGTGCGAGTACGCCGCTGTGGGCTGCGCTGGTGGCGATTGCAAATCAGATGGCAGGTCATCCACTTGGTTTTATCAATCCTGGTCTCTACAAAGTGGCACTGTCGGCACATGGGCAAAGCGATTTTCGTGATATAGTGAATGGCAATAATAGTGTGCAGGGGACGGTGCAAGTGCAAGGTTTTTCGGCCCAGGTGGGCTGGGATGCTGTGACAGGTTGGGGCGCACCGCTTGCTGACCACTTCTTACCCGATCTGATTACAGCATTAGGCTAGGAGATATTTCATGATTCGTATTCAGACCCAGCGGCTTCTTCCTTTGTTGCTCTTGTGCAGTTTGCTTACCGCTTGTAGTATCCCGACTGTGACAACAACCCCAACAATTTCTGGGCAAACAGCGACGGCTCCTGTAATGTCCCCCATTGCCACGCCCACGCAACGTCTCGCATCGATGCCTGCTTGCCCCGTGAATTTGAATGCCAGCCCAAACTGTTTTACTCCAGTGGCTTTTCAAGCGGCCTATGGTGTCACATCCCTATTGCAACGTGGCTTGACTGGCAAGGGGCAAACAATCGTTGATATCGTGTCATTTGGTAGCCCAACGCTTCAGCAAGATATGGATATCTTTGATCAGCAATTTGGCCTACCTGCGATTCATATTCAGGTCATTGCGCCCATTCATGAACCCGTCAGTGATCCCAATAACGACCGTGCGGGCTGGGCGCAAGAGACTGAACTGGATGTTGAGATTATCCATGCCATTGCTCCTGCGGCGAATATTGTTGTGTTGACCAGTCCGGTTGCAGAGACCGAGGGCACGATTGGTCTGCCAGAATTCCTGCAATTGGAACAGTATGCTGTCAGTCATCATCTTGGCAATATTGTCTCGCAAAGTTGGGGCGCATCCGAGTTGACTTTGCAAGATCAGGCGGGACAACAACAGCTTCAGCAGTGGAATAGCTTCTTTCAGCAGGCAACAACGAAACAAGGGATGACATTCTTCGCATCATCTGGCGATAATGGCGCAACTGACTATACAGATTTACAGGCGAAACATCTGGCTACCGTAGCCACGACAAGCTTCCCACCCGATAATCCCTGGGTCACGGCGGTCGGCGGCACGTCGCTAACCAATACTGGTGGCATATGGAGCGAAACCGTCTGGAACGATGGCGGCAACGCTAGTGGTGGTGGCTTTAGTCGTTTTTTCCCGATGCCTTCGTATCAAAAGACGCTTCCAGCCAGCGTGCAGAGTGCGTTTCATGATAAACGTGGCGTGCCAGATGTGGCGGGCGATGCTGACCCCAATACCGGGTTGGCTGTCTACCTCACAGGTCAGTGGACGCAGGCTGGCGGAACCAGTGCTAGCGCACCGCTGTGGGCCGCCCTGATGGCAATTGCGAACCAGATGGCGGGCCGTCCGCTTGGCTTCATTGACCCCGCCATTTATCAACTCGCGGCCTCACCTACTTACGCACAGGATTTTCATGATATAACAACGGGCAATAATACTAATCCGACCGCTCACGTGACTGGTTATAATGCCGTCGCTGGTTGGGACCCTGTGACCGGCTTTGGTTCGCCCAATGCCGCGCGCCTGCTTCCCGACCTGCTTGTCGCCATGAAAGCTTAACGCGCGGACTCGCTCATGCTATGCTCATTGACGCTATCCCAATTATTGCGTCGATGAGCATAGCTTATGCCTCAGCTGGCTTTTCGCCCCAGACATTAAGCAGATAGCCCAATGCGCAGAACTCGGGAGATTGGAGTTCCTCTAAGGCCTGTACATAGAGTTGGTCGAACTCTGCTGGTGTCACGACTTTGGTCCTAAGTAAAAAATCACGCCCGAGGGCAAACATCATTCGATAATCTTCGGTGAAACCTTTATATGCTTTTGTGCCATAAGAGTGATCTATGGCGTAGGCTTGTGTTTGTATATGCTCGAATTTGGCTTCGCGTAACAGACGGCCCAGGACAGGCGTGATGCCCAAATGACGACCCGTGCCCGAAAAACTTTGCCCAACGCGAAAAATAGCCTCAATCCCTTTGCTCATTAAGGTCTCGAAAGCAGGCGTTGTGCCAAAGCCCAGGTCGATTTCTGTAAGGCGGAGAACCCCTTTTGGGCGCAAGATGCGCTTACATTCTTGCACGAAGGTGGGCCAGTAACGACGTGGCATAAAACCAACAATCGCACGGGCGTTCACGATGTCGAAGCTGTTATCTGCAAAAGCCAATGGTTCCATCGCGCTCATGACTTGGAAATGTGCATTGGAAATTTGTTGTGCTACGGCCTGCGCTTGGGCATAGTTAATCATTGCTTTGCTAATATCAATGCCCGTGACATCAACATGAGGATAGGTACGTGCGACATCCAGTACCCAGCCGCCGGGGCCGCAGGCAATATCGAGGATGTGTTGAATGTCGGTCATTTCCTCTTTATCGCGCTCGGAGAAGGGGCCACCCATTGCCTCGGTTAGCAATCGTTCCTGATCAAGCAAACGGGCCATCTCGGCTACATGCTCGGTATCGATAACATACGTGTTTTTTTCCGCGTCATGTGACGAATTTGTCTGTGCCATGTTGTATATGAACTCCTTTTGAACTATCCGATTCCCTTACATGGGCTTTTTGCCACAGGCGGTCAAGAGAAAAGACATCCCACAGAAATCCGCTTGCTGCATTTCATCCATCGCTTGCTCATAGAGCGTGTTATATTCGTTCTCCGGCATCATACCGGTACGTGCGATAAGCTGTTTTGCCAGTAGGAGAACAAGTTTGTAGTCGTTGAAAACTGCGGTATAGGCCTGTGTACCAGTGGAAAAATCCATAGCATAGGTTTGCTTGCCTAATTGCTGAAAACCTGCTTGCAAAAACAAGAAGCGTAGCATATAGGTCATCCCTGTATGGCGTCCAGTGGGTGAAAAGCCGCGTTCTGCCCGATGGAGTGCTTCTTGTCCGACTGCTAAGATTGTTTCTAAGGAGGGTTTGTTGGTAAAGCCGACCTCGATCTCAGTCTGGCGTAAAATCCCGCCTGGGCGGAGGACTCGCTTGCATTCAGCGAGCAGGTTTGGCCATTGTGATGATGGTACGAAGCCAACGGCAAGGCGAATATTGACCAGATCAAACGTGTTTTCGGACAACATGTGCATGTCAAGTGCGTTCATGACTTGAAAATGTGCATTCTGCAGGCCGCGTACCTGTGCATGTGCTTGTGCGTAGCGAATCATGTTCTGGCTAATATCAATGCCAATAACTTCTTTATCGGGATAGGCAAAAGCTGTTTCATGCACCCAACCGCCGGGTCCACAACCAATGTCCAAGATACGTTGGATACCGCTTAGTTGCTCTGTTGTATGTTCTGCCAGTACACCACCCATTGTCTCGGTGATGATCTTATCTAGATCAAGCAGGCGGGCCATCTCAAGCGCACTTTCAGCATCAAAGATGTAAGAATTGGCTTGTGGCTGGTGTGAGTCCTGTGCTTTTGTCATTGTGATATGCACTTCCTTCTAGAGTTCTGTCTCGGCTGAGAGGCGGAATAGTGCTTGCTCTAGCTGATTCCACGCAAGAGGTTCGGCCTCTAGACGTGTGAGTATGCGACCATTTTGCTTGTATTCTACCATTACGCTCTCGATC
>DAICZM010000266.1:3874-6638 GCA_027311145.1 Ktedonobacterales bacterium | reverse complement strand
CTCAAAAACGGCGCGACCAGTCACAAGTTGGTAGATCATCACGGCCAGTGCATACTGATCTGCCGCAGGGCCAACCTGCACGGAGGTAGCTTGACTGGGGTCGTCGAATTGTTCAGGAGCCATATACTGTGGTGTGCCAACAGAGCGATGGAGCGAACGCCCATGACGATAAAAAGCAGCGAGGCCGAAGTCGGCAAGCAAGAGATGTGGTCTGCCTTGTGGGAAGATTGTTGCGAGATGGGCGGGTAAGTCATTTTTTAATTGGCTGCGTTCGACACGAATCAAAAAATTGGTTGGTTTAATATCACGATGAATGATACCGTGGTCGTGTGCATACTGCAACGAACTGGCGGCTTGCAAAAGGTAGTATCCAGCCTCTTCAGCCGTGATGGGCCATCCGAAACCAAATTGTTGTGTTCGTCGCTGTAGCCAGTTCCAAAGCGATCCTTCTGCCAGATAGGGCATAATCAGATAGGTAATGGGTAGTGTGCCAGCATCAATCACCTCTTCACCGAAGTGGTAGAGGGGTAATATAAGGTCATGTTCTAATTCGGCAACAGCCTGCGCTTCTCGTTCAAAACGGAGTGTGGCCTGCCGTCCTTCCGGTGTATTTGGGACGGCACGCAAATCGCTACAAATCACTTTAATTGCAACTTTTCTTCCGAGACGAGCGTGTTGAGCAAGGTAGATATCACCCATACCGCCACTCTCGATAAGGCGCATAAGCCGATAGCCTCCAAGAGTTTTCCCCACCAACGTATTCATAACCTACTAATCCTCATTAGCTACAGATAGGAGGGCAGAAAACATACAAAAAGGACTGCCCTCGCCGATTGAAAATCTTTATCTTCTGTTGATAGTATACAGGAACATACGAAACACGCTGGCATTTGATGGGACAAACGTGCTATAACCGTGACCATTGTTACTATATACGCTAGAAAATGTTGTACGGGTTGCTCTTCAGGAAATGTACAAGCACCCTTTTCAGTCTGGACGGCGCATGAAAGCGCACCCTTCTAGGATAAAAAAACGTCCAAAGCGATAACTTCAGACGTTTTGTGACATGTCAAAAAGGGATTATCGTGCTTCTAGTTGGCGAAGTGCGTCATAGCCAATAGATGCCAGCGATGGGCGTGTTGCCACAAGTTGGTGTAGTAATGGGATGCTATCGCGGTCGTGATAGTAGACGAGCAATTGGCAAGCCGCGCGTATGACGGATTCGTTGGGGTCATTGAGAGCCTCGCGTGCGGTAGCCAAGCTACGGGGATCTTCTAGTTTGGCGTCGAGGTGCTTAAGAGTTTCAAGAGCGAGAATACGCACATAGGGGTCAAAATCATTGGCGGCACGTAAGACCGTTCCCAATATACTCTGGTCGCCGAGTAAGCCGAACGAGCGCACAATAGCCCCAAAGAGAATGCTACCCGTCACTTCAGGGTCATCGATAGGTAGATTGTCGCCACGTTTGGCCCTGAGTAAGCGTTGCTCGGTGGGAACAGTGCGTTCAAGGAAATGCAGGAGTGATGAAGTGGCACGTTGGTCGCCGAGATGTCCTAAGGTATCGCAGATAGCGGCATACATGAGTGCCTGCTCACGTCCAAGCACACTGGAGGTGGCGTTAATGTGTGCCAATAATGGTGAGACAGCGCGTGGGTCACGCAGATCGCCGATAACACGCAGAACAGGGATGGGTGGCGTAGATGTTGTGAGGCTCTGGAGTAATGCTTCTCGTCCCGGCCCGTCTACCCAGCGTTCAATTTCAGGCATAAGCGTAAGGCAGGGGTAAATCTGTTCTGTGATGCGCCTATCCTGTATGTTGCCTTGTGAAATGCTGCTCCAATAGTGTCCGAGGAAGATGCCGAGACGATGGATGGCAAAGGCATAGTGCCATGTCGGCGTTTTGCGCGCTCCTGCAAAAAGGGCCTGAACCAGCGTTGGCAATGAGTGTTCAAACACAACAGGAAGGGCATCTGAGCTAACTTTTGGGCGTGTCATACTATCTTGCAGAACCTGTGCGAAAATGAGGGCGGCCTGCTGGGAGATGCGCACGACCACTTTGTTTTCTTGTTGTAAAAAATGTTCTAACGCGATGGCACGGTAGAGTGGAATGGCGATATAGCTCTCCAAACCGCCGGCCCGTTCAAAGCTGCTAGCCAGGAGGAGAGGATAGAAATTGGTCAAGTGGAGGGCAAGGCAGGCTTCAATGACATCAACTTTTGCCCACCCTTCAGCATCTTTGAGGGCATTAATCAAGGCTTGAATAGCAGCAGTGGTTCCTTGTTTGACAAGAGCCTCAGTCGCATACAAAGAGCTACTGGGATCGAGTGCAAGTTTGCCAAGGAGGGCGGTCAGGTTTGTTTCGTGTGTTGTATTGCCCTCTAGGGTGACGTACTTGTAATTACCAAGCATGAGGATTGCGAAACGGCGGGCGCGCCCAAGTTCGGTCTCGGCTGGGTTAGCCTCAGCGGGTAGCGGTTGTGTCTCGTGGTGTTCAATGATGTCTAACCAGACGGGAAGCAGATTGCCGGCCCGGTCAATTTCTAGTAAGAAGGGAATGAGGACGCTATACCATTGTGCTACTGGGCCGACATTGAGAGCGGGTATCATGCGTGCAGAGATAGCGGGAACTGTTTGACCACCCCAGCGCAACCCAGTCACCATATCAGTCACCTCGGCACGCAGTTCACTGAGTAGACGTTTGACTTCTGGAGCCTCTGGATCAGGTGCGGGGCCGACGCGGCGTGCGGCGAGATGTTCGATAGTG
>DAICZM010000266.1:0-3864 GCA_027311145.1 Ktedonobacterales bacterium | reverse complement strand
CCTGCACGGCGGGCCAGCCGTGCGCTTGGTGTTGTTTGCCTGTCCTGTCCTGTTTGTCTAACAGTGGGGAACGAGGTCTCGTTACCGGGTAGGATAGGCTCTGCCGATGCGGCAGGAGTGGCATCTATCGGGGTGAGGCCTTGTTCAGTTGCATCCGTATCAAACGCTTCTGACACCTCGGATTGCTCAATGGGTCCCTGATCTCTGTCAGACATACAATCTTTCTTCCTTACTCTCACACTACAGGCAAGAAGATAGCTCCGTCTTGCTGAAAGACTACAAAAACAATGTACGTGGCTATTGTAGCGTTCCCTGTCATGCTGGTCAAGTGGTAGTCGTCAAACACACCTTGCTTGTTGGTAGTGAAAATATACTAAAATGGAAACGGCAACAAGGGAGGTCTGATGACTCAGGTATGGATATAGAGAAACGTTTACAAGCAATCGCATATCAGTGTCGTCAATTGCTAGATAGTTCTGCCGTTAACATCAGGTTACAATGTGTGGAGCAGGCCGTGTGCCATCCGTTGCTGACGGTATGCGCTCTGTTATTGGATGGTGTTTCCTGTTCTTATGGAGAGCGCGCTGCTTCACAACTGTATCAGCAAGAGCATGTGCGTGCTGTGTGTGATGTCGTGCAGCAGAGTCGGCAAGTATGGCATCTGCCATTAGCAGAGCATGATCTGCTAATTTTGCCACTAGCCATGCCAACTGGTCTGCTCGGTGTAGCTCTCTGTCTGGATGTAGGGGTCACTAATCGGCAGTATCTCCTTCAAACCAGTTCTTTTGTCGCACGGCAGTTGGAACGAAGCCTCTCTGAGGCTTGCCAGCATGTTCTGCTCCATTGGCGCACGCTCGCTGAGGGACATGTGGCGAACACCATGCCAGATGCACAGGAGCAACATGCTTTTATCTCGCTGGTTGGGCATGAATTGCGTGTGCCCTTAACTGCTATTAAGGGCTATGCAGGGCTATTGCAGGCTTATGGTTCTATGGGCGATATACATAGGGAGACTCCCGGCGAAGATCGTATTATAGATGAGATTGCCATGAGCGTAGAGCAACAGCGACATTATCTGGATATGATCCTCGCACAGACAAGCCATCTTGAGGTTTTGGTGAAAGACCTGACGGACTATACCCGTCTACGTCTGGGCCAATTTGTCTTTCGGTATGACGCGGTCGATATCGCGCATCTCTGTCGCCATGTCGCGCAAATTATGCAAGATCAGGTCGCACATTTGCAAAGCAGCCATTACGTCATTACCTGTCATATTGCGCAGGGGTTGCCTCCTGTGTGGGCGGATACTGATCGCGTTCAGCAAGTTTTGATGAACTTGCTGGAAAACGCGGTGAAATATTCGCCGGCGGGCGGCAATATAGACATTCTGGTAGCTCTTGCTCCTACAATGTATCCGGTAGAGCAGGAACAAGAGGGGCATGAATGTCTTCCACAAAAGCATGGTGATAGCGATTGCGGCATGGTCTCGATTACGATTTGCGATCAAGGCATCGGTATTTCACCGCACCATCAAAGCGTCTTGTTTCATCCATTTAGCCGTATTCAACAGGTGGGTGTGAGCGGTGTTCCTGGCTTGGGTGTGGGTCTGTATATTACGCGCACATTAGTAGAAGCGATGCATGGTAGTGTGATGCTGGAGAGTGCTGCAGGCCATGGAACACGTGTGACGTTTACATTACCTGTTGTAGGAGATGAAGGACGCGCTCAATAACATTCTTTTACATTATGCAGTCTGTCTTGTCAAATATGGTTGTGTTTGCTATAGTAGACGTGCTTTTGACTCTTGTATAATGTAAAGGGAAAAACTATGCATGTAGGTCTTTTAGAAGATGACATGGCGACGCAAGAGATGTTGCTGCTCGTTCTGCAAGAAGAAGGGTATACCGCAGTGAATTACGGCAGTGCCGAGGGATGTCTCGAGCAATTGGGGATCACAGGCTCTGCGATGACTGGACAGGTTTTGCCGTTAATCGATTTACTTATTGTAGATTTGCGCCTCGGTGGCTCTGTTTCGGGCCTAGATGTGATACAGCATATTCGTCGTACCACCTATTTGCGCACGCTCCCCATTATTTTGATGAGTGCAGCCACATTTAATGAAGATGATTTCGACGAGATACGCCAATTGCATATAGAGCCAATAGAGAAGCCATTTGCGTTAGACGAGATGATGGGACTCATAAAGCGTATGCTTGGAAATGCCTAGAGGGGAAGATAATGCAGTTGTGTTGAAACGTCAGGTTGGCATTAGCTCATCTTTTCCTTAGAAAGTGTTGAGTCTTACCTTAAAGAACGCTGAAACTTTTTGTGGATACTTGTGCTACGTGAATGTAGCTGTTATGCTTTGTTTGGTGATAGCACTACCGTCTGTTGTAAGCAGAGAAGGCGGCAGATGGAGTGAGAAAAGAGCCTATGCAGGCAAAGAATAACAGAAGGAAAATTCTGGAGGAGTAAAAAGCAATGGATTTACAGAAAGGTCGCGGCAGAGGCTTCGCCTCGATGAGTGCCGAAAAGAAGCGTGAAATTGCCAGCAAGGGTGGAAAAGCGGCCCATGCACTGGGTACGGCACACAAATGGACAAGTGAAGAGGCGCAAGCGGCAGGACGCAAAGGTGGTTCTATTAGTCGTCGGCGTGCCCGGATTGGGAGCGGCCATGGCCTAAGTATTCAGGCATAATGTAGCGAGGAAAAAGACCGGAGGCTGGCGGGAATGCCAGCCTTTTTTGTTGTGGCAAGCAGGTGAATACTATTAGGGCAATGCGATATAAAGGGTTGGGTCAACCCAGACGTTATTGACTAAGACCATAAAGTGCAGGTGGGGTCCGGTTGAAGCCCCTGTGCTGCCCTCGTAGCCAATGATTTGGCCTTGCGCGACATTATCGCCCTTTTGTACGATGAAACGTGCAAGGTGGCCGTAGATCGTGGCAATATAATGACCATGATTAATTTTGACAGCCCACCCCAAGCCAGACCAGTCCCAGCCAGTCCAGATGACTTGTCCACTATCGGCTGCCATGATGGGCGTGCCATAAGGGGCCGCAAGATCAATGCCTGTGTGTGGTCGCCAGCAGCCACACCATTGCTGATATTCAGGATGAGCGAAGGGCTGGGTAATAATTGCTCCTTGTAGAGGACGCTGCATTTGTCCTGTCCCCATGACGCCACTCGCGGTGACAGCGGTGGCGCAGGTTCCCCAAATATCAACCCCGCCGCAGTAGCCATCATTGGTGAGCGTAGCCGGTGTCGCGGTTGGACTAGAAAGTTGTTGTGCGGGCGCAAAGGCATTTTGCTCGCTGCTTTGTGAGGTGAAATTACTCAATGTATCAATCAAGCCTTTGTCATGCTGTCCGTTGTCCAGTGGTGCAATAAACAGGATCACGATACTCGTGACGATAATGATACTAAGGGCAATGCCCAAGAATGTAGCGGAGCGGAAATGGCGGGCTGGTTTGGTGGCGAGCGCGTTGGTTATGCGGGGACGCGGCCTGTGTGCGGGGATGATGGTTGGTAGACGCGTCGTGGTGGTTGGATTGTTGGATGTAAGTTTTTGCGTCACGAGGGGCGACGTGGTGAGAGGACCTGTTAGTGGAACGGTTGTGCGCTGTGGAGATAGTGGGCCAGAGGTGGGCGTGGGGGACGGCGATAGCGTTGTCTGAGGGGGCTGGTATGCGAATGGGTACGAGACGCGCTGCTGGGGTGGCACGGCGTCTGGCATAAGCGGCTGTTGTGAACTAAAAGATGGCGTTACACGTTTCTGCGATGATGGTTGCATATCAGTTTTGCTCCGGGTGCGAGATAATACAGATTTAGGATGTGCTTATCCACTACAATAGCTGAGAAATAT
>DAICZM010000265.1:3968-6655 GCA_027311145.1 Ktedonobacterales bacterium | reverse complement strand
GTACGTGATAGGTGGACATGACACCCACGAGGGGTGTCACTACATCTCAAGCCTCTTGGGTTGTGGGGTTTGGCTTCTTGAAAGCGTAGTAGGGATAGATAAAGCCGTAATTGTTATGATAAACTGTGTCTGAGACTCTAGAAAAGGATAGGATATGACACAATCAGTGGCGCATGGAGATACAAACGAGACTTCTGGTTCATCACAGGACTCAGGGGTATCTGCGTACCATGTGGTGCGTAGTGAACGCCGCCTTCGTGAGGGGGGCGGCTGGTTGATGCTCTATTTTTTACTGCAAGCTGAGCTGGGTCTGGCCTGGGATAGGAACTGGCATGATTTTATCGGGCGTGACCAGTTCTGGATACCTCCTCATATTTTGATCTATTCTGGTATCGGTATCGCAGGCCTAATTGCGTTAACTGTCGTTCTGCTTGAAACACTCCGCTACCGAAAGCAAGCACCAGGCGTTGATGCTACCTCAACGGTGCAAGTATTGCGTTATTTTCATGCTTCGCTCGGCTACATGTTGCTCGGTTTTGGGGCACTTACCGACCTCTGTGCAGCCCCTTTTGATAACTACTGGCACGAACTCTATGGGATTGATGTGACGCTCTGGTCGCCCTTTCATCTAATGGGAACCTTTGGCGGCATTATGATCGGCATGGGTATCATTTACCTATTTGCCTCTGAAGCGGCCTACACGCGTAAAAAGGATGCTGCTAGACGTTGGTTGGGCCTGACGAGCGCGGAATGGGGCATGTTGATCTTCTTTGCTGGCTTTATCGAGTTTGGTCTGCCGGCCATGACAGCGTTTACGGCAATTTCTCTCGGCCCCTGGCAATTTCCTACGTATCCTATTCCACTCACTCTGGGGGGCGTCTTGTTGTTAGTGGCAGCCGTCCAGGTGACGCGCAGAATTGGCGCGGCAACCATCATGGCG
This sequence comes from Ktedonobacterales bacterium, assembly GCA_027311145.1. GTDB lineage: Bacteria > Chloroflexota > Ktedonobacteria > Ktedonobacterales > Ktedonobacteraceae > DTNP01. The sequence goes on along the minus strand of DAICZM010000265.1, from coordinate 5,715 downwards.
TGTTTGTTGATCCTGCTCGCGTTGATCACACAAAGTTTTGTTCCCTGGGCGTTGGATATCGCTGTTGCGCACTTTGGTGCAGTTTTTCGTGTCTCAGTGGGTGTCCCTGTCTTTAATATCACGCTGGTGCTGATACCGGTGCTGTTGCTGCTTTGGGCCATTGCCATGGATAGTGCTGCCTACTGGCAACGCCGCCACGATGCACAACGTTTCGTTGAGGATGGCTTGCATGGCGTGTGGTTTTTCGGTGTTGGGATCGCAATGACCTTGCTATTTATACCCGCTCTGATCGTGCAATTACTGCTCCATGTGACGCCGACCTTGGGCATGCCAAAAGATATTTTGCTGGTTGTCACGCCCGTCTGGTTATCCATGCTGTTGATGTTGCCACTGATGGTGCTGGTTGGGCTTGGCAGCGCATGGCTTGGCCTTACCTTTGGCGATATCTGGCGTTGGAACGAACGCTAAATCGCTTTTTTGAGAAGACTTTCGGGCAAGAGCCGTGAGCAGACCTATCCCTGTCTTGATGCCGAGGAAGAAACGTTCGATCTCCAGATTTTCATTGGGCGTGTGGTTAGCTTCGTCGGCATTGGCACGGGGTCATGTTAAAAGTGGGCATGCCTAGTGTCTTTGTATATAAATAGACAGAGCAGAAGCATGGTGAGAGAAAAAGAACGTTCCATGGCTGAAGAATCGGGAGTGCTTTAGCAGTAGTCAAGGTCACTTGTATTTTTATTATTCTGACTAGCGTTTCTTTGTGCAGTATTTTGTGATAAATCAAATATGACTAACGTCTCCTATAGAGATTGGCTAGATTAGCATTTATCTTGCTAAAAGGGAGGCGCATATGAAAATCTTCGGTAAATGGGCCTGGCTACTGGGCCTGCCACTCGCTTTCCGTATCACCCTATTGCTTGTCTCGCTTGCACTCATCTCTGTAACGCTCATCTCGATCAAATTTGGTATTGATCTCTCTATCCAGGTTCAGTCTTGTCACGCACATTGTATCCAGTCCCAAAGCATCAATCATTGATCGTTCTTATCACGAGAAGACTTCCAGTGTTTGTCACAGTGATATATTGTTGTTTCTATGAAATAGACGATGTATCCACTTTACAAACACTGGTTATTTGCGTCATTCTTAGATAAGGATCGTTTGATTATTTCGCGTAAAGAGCAAAGAGATGAGACAGTATGTATCCCATTCACTACTAATGAACATTGCCAGTTATTTTGTGTTCTACCTGCTTTTGCTTGGCCTGCTGTCCGCCTGCCAAATCAATATTTGTGGTTCAAACTGTCCACAAACGAGTTCGTCGGGGTCGAGTGGGCAAACACCAACGCATGGTGGTGGAAGCAAGGTCATCCCGTCGCCAACACCGCCTACCCCACCAGGGCCGACGTGGCATACCTTGTTAGCACAGGCCGCACCCACTTGTGCCAATACTGCTGGGGCAGTATGGACGCCTGTGCCACAGGTGTCATTGTCTTGCTCTAATGGCTTGACCATGCGAGAAATTTCTGGCGGATGCTATGCCGGTGTGACGCTTGATACTGCACAGAACGCTGCATATCAGCAAAATGCATTACGGGTGAGTGTACATGTACGTTTCAATAATGCCAGCGACGACACCACGTTGGCGGCTGTTCAGATGCAGATACCGCGCTCGACAGGTTTGCCCGGCGGTTTCGTCTTTACACTCAACGCCGAAGGCGGATGGGTGTTGGAGCAGATTATGGATGATGG
>DAICZM010000265.1:0-3958 GCA_027311145.1 Ktedonobacterales bacterium | reverse complement strand
ATCGTCCCACTTAATATTGGTGAGATGAGCATCAGTCCCGGTCAGACAGTTATCTTGAAACTGTGGGTACAGAATAAGACGCTTTTCGCATATATCGATGATCAACTCGTTGCGCAAACGAGCGATGATCTGAACCCATCGCCGGGTGCGGTCGGTCTGATGGTGGGCAAGCTAGGATTGAATATGCCAATCAAGCTCAATGTGAGAGAGCCGTCTTCGCTACTGTGTACTGCTCCCTCGTCATCTGTTACATATAGTAATTTTCAACTAGACGTATTGCGGTAGAGCATGGCAGGTAAGCGCATAGCTTGTCTGCTTGTTCTCTTCATCACTGATTACCACTGGCGCGTGAATTGTTGTGTGATATTTAGGTAGAGCGTGCCATAAGTGACGCTTGGCTCGATCATAGAGCCTTCAAACCATTCGTTAAAGCTGGTGATGGAGATCCAGTCCGGCGTGCTGGCAATGGCTCCATTCCAGCTTGCGCGATAGGTTGTGCCATTGTTGCGCGCAACGATGTAGGTTCCCGTGCGTCCTGGAATAACTGTATCGTTATAGCCATGGAGTACCCCTGCAGCCCAGATCTTATGCGTGTGATTGGCCTGGTTATAGGCGTCAATCTCCGTGCGAAATTTCTGATCGGCGGCGTTGATATTGCCATCGAGAATACCCCAGTAGGCGGCACTGAACAGGTGGATGCCGTCAAAAACACTGAGCAGGTTCATATCAACGCCTTCGGCTGACCAGATGGTCTGATTATTGGGATCGACCTGACTGCGAATGGCGGCCCATTCTGCTAATGTGCGTCCACTACCAAGCGGGTCCCAGAAAAAAATGACGGGTTTGCTGTTCCAATGAAAGAAATAAGGGCTACTGGCATAACGGCTCAAGACATAGCGCAAACTGCTGATAATTGCGCTCTGACCCTGGAGTGCGGGCGCGTCGCTTTCAAAATAGATACTTGAGGCGAAATGAACGCCTGTGCCTTGCTCAATGGTGGGCGTGAGCGCGAGCATTTTTGCAAGATTCTGGTCTGTCTGGTCACCTGCTCCCCACCATGAACTGATAAAGCCTGTAATGCCTGCCTGCATGGCCCAGTTAAGCTGCCTGCTAATGGTTGTGTTGTCGCTTGAGTTGTATTGAATGGTCGGTAGATCGGACATGTGGCAGGAGCACCATGTAGTTGTGCTATACCAGGATAATAGAAGGCCAGCACAGGGTGGTTACTGTTGCTATAACCCGTAATACCTGTTTGAACTGTTGGCATTGGTGTAGCAGTTGGCGATGGCTTTGGGGTTACTGTCGGCGTAGGTTGGATGATTCTGCTGGCGAATGTAGCGGTTGGCGATGGTATGGGGGTGATTGCCTTGGTCTGTTCCTGTGCCTTGGTCTGCTGGATAACACCAATTGTTTGACATGCAGTAATCAATAGTAAAATGCACAATGATGACATGATTAGCATAAAACGGTAATAAGTGCGTGTATGCATAGCTTCCCCTATTAAACGCATCGCGTGATTGCTTATTTGATCTGGTGATTGTAGGTTCCCTGACAAAACACAGTCACTATAGCATGTTTGTTGTACCTTGTATATATCTTGTGTATGTTGTATTCTGTAACTCCATATCCTTTAGCCTCTACGCCACAACTGTTGTAGATGCGTATCCACGAGCGATAGGCATGGAGTATTCGCCGATGAATGACGTCAGAACTCTCCCTTTTGAGCGACTGAGAGCCTTTTTCAGTCCGCACAGTATTGCCCTGGTGGGGGCAACCGACAATTCGCGCTGGTCTGTCTATACCTTTCAAAATCTGCGCACTTTTGGTTTCCCAGGCCCAATTTACTGCGTCAACCCTAACCGTGAGATCGTGCATGGCGAGCGCGCTTTCAAGAGCCTGCGCGATCTGCCTGAAACCGTTGATCTTGCCTATATTATGGTTCCAACGCAGCGGGTCTTTGCCATCTTGCAAGAAGCGGCAGAGGTTGGCATCACGAACGTGGTGATTTTGACATCGGGCTTTAGCGAAATGGGCGAGCAGGGGCGACTGCTCGAACAGAAAATGTTGGACTTTGCGCGTGAACATGCGATGGTGATGTTAGGGCCAAATGGCAATGGCTTCGTCAATGTCACAGCGCATACCATGCCCTATGGGTTACCGATCACGCCGCCACTGACACGTGGTCCGGTCGGCGTGGTCTTGCAGAGTGGCGCATTAGCCAGCGCGGTTATCACAATGGCGCAGGCACGGCATATTGGCTTGAGCTATCTGGTGTCGATGGGCAACGAGACAATGCTCTCTGCGACCGACATGATGGAATATTTGATTGAAGACGACGAGACGCAGGTGATCGCGGTATTTTTAGAGACGATTCGTCAACCGGAACAGTTTAAGCGCATGGCTCGTATGGCAATATCGCGCAAGAAGCCGATTGTCGCGCTCAAAATTGGGCGAAGCGAGATCAGTGCGCGCACCGCTTTAGCTCATACGGGTGCGCTCGTCGGTGATGATGTTATAAACGAGGCGGTCTTTCAGCAATTGGGTATCGTTCGCGTTCATGCGCTTGAAGACTTGTTGATTACCGCTGGGTTACTGGGTTATACACCGCCGCTCCCAGGAAGACGTGCTGGTATCGTAACTCCGTCGGGCGGTGCGTGCGACATTCTCTCTGATCGTGCTCATGAAGAAGGTATTGTGCTGCCGGAATTTGCTCCAGAAACGGTGCAACGCCTGCAACAGGTCGTGCCAGAATTTTCGACTATCCATAATCCGCTGGATGTTACAGGGTATATCGTTGTTGATCGCATGTTAATGCAGCGCGCTCTGAATGTGGTGGTGGAAGACCCGAACATGGATTTTCTGATCTGCCTCACTGATCCGGTGCGTGCTGAGCCACCCGATCCCGCACCCGTATTTGCCCAGATCGAGCTGTTGGGCAACACTATTCGTGCTGCTCCTGTACCTGTTGTGGTAATGACCAATACCTGTATTGATATCACCCCCTTTGGGTGCGTGCAGGCTGAACGAGCTGGCATCCATTATGTGGGAGGCATGGAGCATGGTATGCGTGCGCTTGGTCATGCGCTCTGGTGGTACGAAACCGCTCGGCAGGCAGCGCAACATACAACTGAGACGAACGCATTGCTCCCTGTCATCTTGCAAGATGTACCAACGGGTGTTTGGCCTGAGTATATGGCGCGTGATTTTCTGCAAGGACATGGTATCCCTGTTGTGCCAGGTAGATTGGTACGGCATGTACAAGAGGCGGAAACAGTTGCTCACGAGTGGGGGCAAGCACTGGCGTTGAAAATTCAGTCGTCTGCCATTTTGCATAAAAGCGAAGTTGGCGGCGTTATGCTCAATGTTGCGCCTGAGCAAGCAGGGTGTGCCTTTAACCAGTTAATGGAACATGTGAAACAGCATGCACCAGATGTGCGTCTTGATGGTGTGTTGCTGAGTCCCATGCGTGCAGGTGGAACAGAATTGCTGGTAAGCGTCGTCAATGATCCCGTTTGGGGTCTGATGTTGACAGTGGGCTTGGGTGGCATCTGGGTAGAGATTTTGCAAGATACAAGTGTGCGGATGCTGCCGTTGCGCCATGATGAGATACGTGCCATGTTACATGACCTGCGTGCGTTCGCATTGTTGAGCGGTGCGCGTGGGCAGCGTAGTAGTAACATCGATGCGCTGGTTGATGTAATTGCGCGTATTGCTCAACTTGCGCAAACGCTGAACGGTTCTCTGGAGACGCTAGAGATCAATCCCCTGCTTGTGCAAGACGAGACAATCGAGGTGGCGGATGTCTTGCTGAGTTGGAAGACCCGCGTCTTGTAATAGCATATAAAATTAGATAAATATCTGTAAAGCACAAATTACGCGCTTTACAGACATTTATCTAATTTTAATGTGTGTTGGACATGTTCAATTGGTCCTTAGGCAAAGTCTGTGATGTTTTTGC
>DAICZM010000264.1 GCA_027311145.1 Ktedonobacterales bacterium | reverse complement strand
CATCAATCAGGCGTTTAGGTGCCTCACCGCGATTGTCATGGTTGACGCAAACAACCATCGTACTCAGCAAAAGTTGCTCCTCATGAGCGTTCTGATAGAGCATATTTTTGCGCAGGTAGGCAGCGTAGGTTGCAGCTGTCGCCAGCGAGTCATCGTTTTGCGCATCTGCAATGAAGATGATACGCACCATACCATCGGCTCTGATATTTTCCAATCGGCCTCCGAAACCGATATCGGTTGTTGCGTTGACTCGCTTTGTACGAAGCACATCGCAAATTGAGAGGATCTCGCGGAGGTGCTCTTTAAAGCTGCCTACGGGCAGATCATCAAAATGTTCTTGTTGAGGAGTACCGTTAAAGAAACCATAGTGCCGCGTTGGTTTGGTATCCACCTTCCCTGTCAGTGATGAGCCATACCGCTCCTTTTTGCTCTGCGGTGCTTGTGTGCCCTGCGATACTTGCGGTTTATAAGGTTCGCGGTAGAGTTCAAGCTCTTCCTGACTCATCGGGCCAAGCGACAGAAAGTCAATAATGGACGAGAGGTACCGCCATTGGTTGACATTCTCCATATGCGTTTCTTGGTACAGCGTCTCGGTCTCATAGCGCAATGTATTCAGAATATAGCTATAGCTTGCCGTGGTGTGCCTCGTGTCTATGGCAAGCACAGCCGGAGGGAAGGGTATTTTCGCAAGGAACGCTTGCTTATCTGGCATAGGTATTTCTGCCTTTCAAAAATTTCATCAAAGGTGTAACATTACATTACTAGCACAGTCCGAACAGACTTCTCTTAGGGCATGGCAGAGTCTTGGCTGCTTGCGCTCTTTTCACTACTTTGCTTGTCATGGCCGTTCTGGTTATTTTGCATCACCCCTGGCGGTATCGTCAGTCCTGTCAAATTTGTCTGCTGAGGTTCCTGCAGTTCAGGAACCTGAGTCGCATCATATGTTCCTACATCACTCATACGCGCCTTATAGAGCTTGCGAATGATGCCTTGTTGGCGTACCTCCTTCTCTACGTTATAGCCACTATAAATGGGAATACTACTCGCCGCCCGTCGCTCGATCGCTGGGAGATTCTCCGTACGCGTCCACATCGTCCGCAATTCTAGCAGAGCTTTCAGACAACGCGATGTCAGGTCTTTAATTGCGGGCATCGATAGACCGTCGATCAGGTAAAAAACGACGATCTCGGTAGGATCATCCGAGCGAATAAGCTCTGCCTTTTGTGCTACTTGGCGCAGTACATTTTCAAGCATGACTTGCTGTGCTTCATTGTTCCATGAAGCCGTGACATAGCATTTTTCCACACAGCCCGCTGCATAGCCGCTCGTTAAAGAGAGCAATGGTCGCGCACGCCCAAGAGCCTGCGTAATGCAGGTTTGTAACACTGATGTGCCTACTAACGGAAAGACATCAAGCAAGGGATATTGCTCCAGATTCTTCTGAACACGTTCCTCAACATGGTGCTCGATTATGCCAAAGATGAGGTCATAACGCCCATCGAAGCAATGCTCAATCATTCCCGTTTTCCCCAATGAGTTGCGTAAGATTGCCAGCGGATCCTGTGTCTGCGTGAAATCACTGAAGAGGCCTTGCTGCTGCTCGTCATGTGCTGCGAAAATGCTCACCCGGCTGTAATACTGGGCGATATCCGCCGCCGCGGAGAGCGCAGGAATGTAGAGCGGATAGTTACTCTGTGCTTGGAGCAGCGGCCTGTTGGTATACCATCCGGGCTTATTCTGGTAGTGCTCGCTCGCCGCAGAAATGAAGCCGCGCAGACGGTTGAGCGTCTCGGCGCACTCTTTTTGCAAATCGTTTAAGAATGCGGTAGCAACTTGTACGGCTGCTAGTTGACGGCTACGCTCCACATTTTGCTGCACAGCCGTTATCGCCCCCCGCAGCGGAGTTCTCTTGTGTGCAAGCAGATCAAATGTGTCGTGTATATCCTTTTCCGACTTAGGCAAGACATTTTTTACTCTCGCAGCCGCCGCTTGCAACTGTCTAATGCTCTCAAGCACCTCGTTGTAATCATCTGCCAACTGCTTCACCGAACCATCCGTTAAGAGGCTTTTTTCACGCTCTTGATGGAGGGACTTACGCAGATTTTGAAAAACTCTGCGTGCGGTGTCCGTGATGCCAGCTTTTCTGGCCTCTATAAATTGTTTATCCCCCTGATAGCTGCTTCTCAACGCGTCTGCCTGTTGTTGCGCTTTCAGAGACTTGAGGCGCGTTTCCGTGAGGAGCGCACTCTGGATATCTTCTTTCATATCGGCGGTCAAGATGTCCAGAAGCAGGTCATAAGAGGCATTACTATCGTTCGCTTGCAAGAAATTGAGGACGCTCAACAGCGTATTCACGCGCGTATTTGAGGCATTGGTGCTCACTGGACCAAGCACGAAATGGCTGAACAGGCGCGCGGTATCGATCTGTATAGCCTGCTTTCCCAGATCTGAGAGCCCAATGGCAATCGGCGTCGCGGACGAGAGATGCCGGGGGAGCAGTGTGTTGGGCTCCATGCCCCGTAGGATGCCACGATTGGGTAAACTATCCCAGTACTCCTGCGTAATGCCAGACGGATGGTACGTCGTGAGCCGAATCAAGGTAGCCGCAGTCTGTACCAAGTCAGTGAGTTTGGTAATGGTATAGGTCTCGCCACCGCCACCCAGGACGAGGGTGCGGCCAGCATAGCGATTACGCCACGAATAGTGCTGCGTTGCCGCCAATTCAGCATAGAGGGCTTCAGCATTCGCCAGCAGACGCTCATCATCTACGCTCGTCGTAGGATGCAGGATAATTGTGTCGATTCTAGGCCTGCTGATGCCAGCATGGCTTGCGGCCTCTAGCAACAAGGGCAAGAACAAGGTGAGCGCTCCACTGCCCGTAGCTCCCACCGCACTGATCACGACAACGAAGGAGATGTCCCTGCTCTTCTCATCGTCCATGTCCGCAAGCTGATTGATGAATGTGATAATCGCGTTACTAATTGCACTGCGGATCGCTGGCAATGTCAGCAAGGCGGCAGCAGCGTAGCGGATATGGCCTGCTCCAGCGGCTGTTGATGGAGGAGGTGGAAAATCGGGATAGAGCATCTCGCGTAGTAACTGCGGAGTATTCTCCTGTTCCCTGATGGTATTCTCCATGAAATGCTCGTCAACGAGCAGATGAGTGAACTCGCTATTGGCTATCTTGCCATTGCGTATCAGTGAGTTCGAGGTATCGAGATAGCAGAGCTTATAGTGAAAATTTCTGATGTGGTGCCGCGCCATCTGCTTCTCTAAAGCCAACTCCACCTCGTCACCTGTCGTACCAATACCCACCACAAGAAGCTTCTGAGTCATAGCCATAGTACTAATCCTTTCTTGTTTCGCCTTTTCTGCGCAATCTATTGTGTATGATCGTTTTGTACTCTCACTTTCGCTGCGAGGGAGCAGGCTTACCAACATGCCTAGCTATATTTTAAATGTCACGACTGACTTGCCGTTTTTATAAATCGTACAGCTGCTGCCCAACGAGACACATTGCTTCTCGTTCAATACCTGCTCATCCATGCCGACCTTGACACTGATATTTGAGCCTCCTCCACCTGTCATACAAAGGGTAATATCTGTATCAGAGGCAACAAATGCCAATGGTTCACCAACCAACTCAACAACGACATCTGTTTCAGGATGCGTTTCCAGTTCCCTCATAGTAATCACCGATTTGCGAAAGATGCGCTTCAGCCATGGGCGATGCTCCCCCAACTCCAGTATCCTCTTCGGATTGCGGACACTCACCAGATGAGCCATGACTGTCGGCTTTCTCTTCCAGATCAAGAACCAGATGAGGAGAATGATACCGATGAGCAAGAGCAACACAAGGCTAAGCAACCCTACAATGTTCTGCTTCACACACTCTTGAAACGTTGGACAAGGTGGGGCTTTTGGAATAAACACAGGAATCGTTACGGGTACTAGAGTGGTATGAGTTATTCCTTGGTCTTTTGATAAGGCAGTAATCTGGATGATACCAACGCGCACAGGCGTGTTGCCCGGTGTGCCAAGCATAGGGACTATAAAAACACCACTTGCAATGTCGCCGCCCCCTTGTTGATGCAGCGCAATTGACTCGGACACAGGTGGTGCATTACCAAACGTGATCGTTACCTGCGCCTGAAAGACAGTTGTGGCTTCGGGAATAGTCGGCCTGTCTTTGTCCACAAGATGCACCTCTATCGGCAGCGATTGCCCGGTGTACGCGATGGAAGAGGCGGTTGGTTGGACGAACTGTAATGTGCGCGTTGATTGCGTCAGCGCGTAGACGCGTGCGTTGACCGCACTCGTATTCAAGGTTACGGTATACACGCCCGATTGAAGTGGTACCTTCAGCGTATCGAGTTCATAATGCTGATTATCAAGCGAGCGGTCTACCACTTCTTTCGGAAGTTGTTGGCCTGCAATCGCAAGCACGCTGTTAGACGTACTGCTATCGTAGAACGTCAGGAAGGCTGCAGAGTTGAACGTAATGTCAAGTGTCACCGGGTAATCATTTTTGGCCGTATTATAATCAATGCGGGTAAATTCCAGACTGTTCCAACCAGCATACAGATTGACCACAGACTGCGCCAGATCAGCTGAACTCGTAATATTCTCATAGCACCCATTGGTCGTCTGGGAAACTTGTTCTAGCAGTGGCTGCACTTGCTGATTGGATGACGATGAGAGATTGAAGGTATAGACAGGTACTCCCTCGTGCCCAAAGGTTGACGCAGCCGTATTGAGGGCGTCCTTGCTACCAGTTAGGTCAGCCGCATCGCTTAAGATGGCAATACGTGACCCTGCCGGAATACCTGGCTGCAACAGAGCATTCGCCTGGTTTAGAGCCAAATCGAGCGGCGCATTCCCCCCACTTTGAGTGTTATTTACCTCTTGCTTTAACGCTTGTCGGGCACTCGATAGTCCAACACCAAACGTCGTCGCACGATTAGCCTGATAGGCAACTACAGCCATTGGGCCACTCCACAGATCGGAAAGCACATCGGCAGTGCTGCCACTATAGTTGTTAGGGTCAGCACCACCACCATTGAGGCCCATCGTAGCCCCACGGTCAAGTAGGACAATGAGCAATGATTGCGCGTTCGGCCTGTCAGCAGTAAGATTGGCCGAATTTATGGTACTACATGTTAACGGGTTATCCATATGATTACTTGCCAGAACAACTGAAGATGGTAATCCGTTCAGGAATAGCACACCAATGAGAGACAACAGGGCACACTTCCATGTAGAGGAGCGCAAACGCACAACCCTTAGCATGAATGGCTCTCCTTTCATAGCAACCACCTTAGTGATATCTTGCATCACTACATGTTATGGCTACTCTACATAATAATGACGGAAACTATTGCAAAAACCGCACATATAAATGACTCTAATGGTAAATTGGGTGAAACATGCAAAATTTTTAAGGTGAAATCGACAAAATCAGCGCGAAATGTCGAAATTAATCATTCGAGGATCGCGGTATTCGCTTCTAGAGCCGCATCGCTAGGTTGTAAAATATTAATTGCAGAAAAGTAAAAGGAGCATTTCACACCTTACAGGTTCTAGTCGAAGTGATCATTAGAGCAAAAAGTTCAATCGAGGCTCTCAATCTGATTATTGTTGCTCAAATTCGCGCTGATTTTGTCGACTTCACCTCAAAATTCTTGCGGATTTCACCCAATTTACTCTCTAATTTGTATACTGTAATCTCGTGTTGAAGAAAAAGGTTGCAAGCACAGAGCTTTTTAAACCGTTAGGGCAGAAGATATAATGGATACAAGAATTTGGCTCTGCCCACTTTTGGTGAAAGCACAACAGGAGCGGCAATGTGCCCTTCTGTCCCTGCTCAGAAGAAGGATGGCCTTCGCCAGATAAGCTCATCATTCACAAAAAGTGAGCCAGACCCCACGAGATGCGCAACGAGATGTAGCTGCCACGAGCAGAAAAAGAAAAGAGAGATATCTAATGAGAAGGTAACAAAATCTTCTCTCACAAGGAGGTCTCTCTACCTATGATATCCAATCCCTGTATAGAGGTCCAAACCTCTCCTGTTGATCGTCTTTCGGTGCCTGAGTGGTTCGCCGATGATCTTCCCCCGATTTGATGGCTCTCCGTCATCTTCTGGGCTAAGCTCATGCAGAACGAGCCAGAACTCGATGGCGAAGCAAATCAAACCCGGCTCGTCCATACGCCTGACGTTTGAGCAGCTTTAAGCGATTCACCTGCCCTTCAACTTGCCCCTGGGAACGAACTGTCAACTACACCTGATAACACGAATGGTGAACAGAGCTTCATCATCACTCATCCTTTTCATCCCCTTTGTGGTCAAACCTTTCCTTTGCTGGCGCAACGCTTTGCCTGGGGAGAAGAGCGGGTCTTCTTTCTCGACCCACAGACACAGCAGGTCCGCTCCCTGCCTCTTGCTTGGACGAATCTTGCCTTGCCTGATCCTTTTGTGGTTGTTGCTCAGGGGAGAGCTGTGCTACGTTGGAGTGACCTGCACCAACTCGCGCAGTTCCTTGGCAGCAAGCAGACTCACAGTCAGGAGGGCCAGTAATATGCTTCAGCACGTGACCGCTCATCATCTTACACGCCTCGCATGTTTGTATGTTCGTCAAAGTACCTTACAACAAGTCTTTGAAAATACGGAAAGTACTTTCC
>DAICZM010000263.1 GCA_027311145.1 Ktedonobacterales bacterium | reverse complement strand
ATATGGCAATTATGCAAACAATAGTTTCTCGATCTGGTGAACCAGGTCAAGGTTAGTAGCGAAGACGGGTCGCAGGTTGGTAAGGATGATGATGGTTACTCCTTCGTTTGGATAGCGTCCGATGTAGCTACTGAAGCCGTTATTGAGGCCATCGTGCCAGATAATTTGCTGCGGCGCGCCACTTTCATTGCCAATATACCATCCCAAACCATAACTTTCTTGCGTAAAGACCCCACACAAGCCGGTACAGACCGCTATATGCGGCGCGAACATGCTTTGCAGGCTCTGTTGCGAGACGAGTATGTTTGTGTATAATGCTTGATCCCAGCGATAAAGGTCTTCCACTGTCGAGTAGAGTCCGACATCGGCATCCAAGAAGGATAGTTCAAGCGTTGGTGCTACCGGAACGGGTGGAGCAAGGACTTGCCATGAGGCGTAGCCAAGCGCGTTTGTGGAGATGCCTTGATAGTTTGGTGAGAAGCCACTCGCGCTCATCTGTAGTGGTTTGAGGATAGTTTGCTGCACGAATTGAGAATAGGATGTTCCTGACACTGCTTGGATAATGTAACCAAGTACTTGGTAGCCAAGATTGCTGTACAGATATTGTGCGCCTGGGGTGAAACCGAGTGTGACATTGGCCCATTGCGTGAGTGCCTGCTGTGCTGTTGTGGGACGTGGCACGCTGGCTCCATAGAGGTCTCTGGGTAGGCCAGAGGTATGGGTTAAGAGTTGTGAGATCAGTATAGCTTGAAAGACGGCAGGACAAGGCGTGATATAGGTGCAAATGTGGTCTTGTAGATGGAGTTTGCCCTGTTCTTGCAAGATCAGTATCGCCATTGCGGTAAATTGCTTGGTAATTGAGCCGACATAAAAGCCGCTATGGGGTGTGTTAGGCGTGTTTTTTGCCCAATCTGCCATTGCATATCCCTTGCGTAGCACGATTGTGCCATTGCGTGCAATGAAAACTGAACCACTGAATTGTTTGTTTTGCACTTGTTGTGTTAGCAGGGTGTCAATAGTCGTGCCGGCAGTGTCAGATACAATAGTCGGGGCCATACTGACCGTGACTGTTGTGCTTGTGCTGCATCCAGCGAGCAAGAGTGTGCATAGAAGCAGCAAGGGAAGCGTACTTTTTTTGCTGCTGGTATGGTGCAGCGTAGATATGGGTGGTGTATATGCCATGAATACTGTATTCCCCCTTTTGCATATCTTTTTAAAAGGTATCTCATCTCTATGATACCAGAAGTCGCTTCCGTTTGCTCTCAGGCCAATGTGGGGTAGGCAGCACAAGCCAGTGCCTTCGCGTTTGTTTGGTCAGGTTTCTCTTGACACGGGAATATCGTACAATGCGTAAGAACTTCGATTCAGTGCGTGGGGTCGCTATCCAGAAAGGATTTTTTATGACTGAGATGCAGCATACCCATCTTACGGATGGTTCGCATAAACATACGAATCGATTACTGTATGAGACCAGCCCGTATCTGTTGCAGCACGCGCATAATCCGGTAGATTGGTATCCCTGGGGTGAGGAAGCTTTGCAGAAGGCGCGCAGCGAAGATAAGCCTATTTTGTTAAGTGTTGGTTATTCGGCCTGTCATTGGTGTCATGTGATGGAGCGCGAATCGTTTGAAAATGAAGAGATTGCACACCTCATGAACCAGCATTTTGTATGCATTAAGGTAGATCGTGAGGAGCGGCCCGATATCGATGGGATTTATATGCAGGCAGTGCAGGCAATGACCCATCAGGGGGGCTGGCCGATGACTGTATTTCTTACGTCGGACGGACGTCCCTTCTATGGTGGCACGTATTATCCGCCCAACGACCGCCATTATGGTCGTGAGATGATGCCGGGCTTTCCCCGTGTGTTGCTGAGTATCGTCAGTGCCTATACCGATCATCGGCAAGAGGTAGAGGAGCAGGCGACGCAGCTCGTCGATTATTTGCGCCAGCGGAGCGATGCACCTTTGCGCTCCAAGGGCGTTGTAGAGACAGGAGCGCAAGCTCTTAATCTGCTCAACAACGTCAGCGAACGCCTTGCCGATGAATTTGATACACAACATGGTGGTTTTGGCAGTGCGCCCAAGTTTCCCAATACGATGTCACTTGAGGTTTTGTTGCGCATTCACCTGCATCGACAGCGTAACGAGATCAATGCGCGCAATGTCAAGCAGCACTATACGGAACTTGCGATTGTGGAACGTTCGCTTCAGCAGATGGCATCTGGTGGTCTCTACGACCAGCTTGGTGGTGGCTTCCATCGTTATTCGGTCGATGCAGAGTGGCTGGTTCCCCATTTTGAGAAGATGTTATATGATAATGCCCTGCTGAGCCGCCTCTACCTCCACGCCTATCTTGTCACGGGCAATCCATTGTACCGTCGCATTGTGGACGAGACGTTAAACTATGTGATGCGCGAAATGGTGGCTCCTGAGGGTGGTTTCTACTCTACCCAGGATGCTGATAGTGAGGGTGAGGAGGGCAAGTTTTTCCTCTGGACAGCAGCCGAGGTAGAACATGCTTTGCCAGTTGAGGATGCGCCGCTGTTTATGATGTATTATGATGTCTCGAAACGGGGCAATTTTGAGGGGAAGAATATCTTACATGTTCATGAGAGTGCACAGGTGGTTGCTGATCGTGTTCAAATGAGCCTGGATGAATTAGAAACACGCCTTGCGCAGATGCGGGCTATGTTGTTCAGCTTGCGGGAGCAGCGTGTGAAACCAGGACGGGATGAGAAGATTCTGACTTCGTGGAATGGTTTGATGCTACGCAGTTTTGCTGAGGCGGCGCGCTACCTGGATCGTCCTGATTATTTACAGATTGCCACCAAGAATGCCGTGTTCCTCTTGGCACAGATGCGTCAAAATGGGCGTTTGTTGCGCACTTCCAAGGGTGGGCGGGCACGTTTGTATGGCTATCTCGAGGATTATGCCTTTCTGGCTGATGGTCTGCTAGCCTTGTACGAAGCTACTGCCGATGCACACTGGTTTAGCGAGGCGCGTGCGTTGGTCGATGCTGCGATTGGGCTTTTTGCCGATGAGCGAAACGGCGGATTTTTTGATACCGGTAGCGATCATGAGACGCTGATAAATCGGCCCAAAGATGTGATGGATAATGCCATTCCATGTGGAAATAGTGTGATTGCTGATGTCCTACTCCGTCTGGCCGCTTTTACGGGCGAGGATGCCTATCGCCAGCGGGCGGATGACTATCTCCGTCCATTAATGGATGTGATTGTGCAGCACCCACAGATGTTTGGTCATGCGCTGGGCGCGCTCGATTTTGCCCTTTCCGTGAGTCATGAGTTTGCTATTGTGGGTAATCCACGTGAGGCAGAGACACGGGCTTTGCTGGAAGTGGTAAATCGTCGCTACCAACCGAATAGCGTGTTGGCTTGCGCCTCGCCCACCGATGCTTTCGCTGTGCAGGCAGTGCCGTTGCTCGCGGAGCGTCCTTTACTCGATGGGAAAGCGACCGCCTATGTATGTCAGCATTTTGCTTGTCTTGCGCCTGTCAATACGCCTGAAGCGTTGGAGGCCATCGTGCAGTAAAAACACTGCCCCCTTGCCCATACCTTACTTTCTCTGCTATACTTCAGAAGGGACAGCGTGACAGTGCTGCACATGGTATATGCAGCCCTTACAGGTGATACGTCTGTATCGCGATTCCCATGTTTTATGTGTAAAGGAGCATATAATGGCTGATGAGAGCAAACCCACGATTAATGTGGAAAAAGATGGTCCTCTCTACATTCAGAATGCGAAAGGCTTGATCTTGCTGGATAGCGAAGGGAATCCTTTCGAGGTTACCGACGACGAGATGGCATTATGTCGCTGTGGACAATCGCGCAACAAGCCATTTTGTGATGATAGTCATGCCAGAACAGGTTTTCAGTCTGAGGTAAAAGCTCCGCCACAACCCGCATAGCAGCAAGCAGACATGCAGGCAGGTGTGCGGCAATGTATATTTCCGCTTTGTCTATGGAAAGAGGGGGAACCAGATGGCTCTGGCTCCCCCTTAATCGTCTGTGTGCCTGGCTTAGAGCGGAACGCCAAAGCCGCGCAGGACCATTTCGATGGCGATGATCGCCATGACCGGGAGGAAGACTAGACGAATAGCTTTATTGGTCAGCTTTGTCAGGACACGTGCCCCGATGAGTGCGCCGAGCAGGATGCCCAGAGCAACGGGAGCGGCAACCATAGGAATGACATCACCGCGAAAGAAGTAGATGCCTGCACTTGCGGCGGCTGTCACGCCGATCATAAAGTTGCTGGTAGTAGTCGAGACTTTCATCGGGAGGCGCATCATTGTATCCATTGCCAAGACTTTGAATGTTCCGCTACCAATCCCAAGCAGGCCAGAAATGGTTCCCGCGATATACATCATGCCGAAGCCATAGGGTGTATGGGTTACCTGATAGGAGACCACGCCTAGGTGTGAGTCAGGATAGGTGCTGTCGAGGTTGAGCCAGGTGGCCCAGCGATCATTTTTAACGCCTTGCGGTAATTCTTCGCCTAGTTTGAAGAGTAGTGGGGCAGTGGAAACCAGCAAAACAACACCAAAGACGATGAAAAGAATTGTGCCAGGCAGAACACCGGCCAAAAATGCGCCACTAATGGCTCCGATTGTCGTAGCGATCTCTAAAAACATCCCCACGCGCATGTTTGTGATATGGTCACGCACATAAGCGGCAGCTGCTCCGCTTGATGTGGCGATGACTGAGATAATGCTGGCTCCAATGGCGTATTCAATCGGTAAATGAAAGACGAGTGTGAGTAATGGCACGATCAAGACGCCACCGCCAAGTCCAATTAACGCTCCTAGTAGGCCAGCCGCAATGGAGCCGAAGAAAATCAGGATAATTGCAAGAATGGTAAGATGCATTATGCCCCTCCTTTTCCCAATAGGAAACTGGTAATCAGGATAGCAAGAACGATGACGGTGATAATCGTATATTTCCTATCATGTTCCATCTCAAAGGCAACCACTGACACTGCTACGCGCAAGACAGGCGTTGCCACTAAAATGAGTAGTCCTAAGGTAATGATGGCTTGCGGATGGAATGTCAGTAAGCCTGTTCCCACATCGGCCAGTGTGTGGGGAAAATGGTTAATACGTTCTGGTGAAAGGCCACCAGGGGAGAAAGGCAACAGAAAGACGCCGATCAGAATGACTATCGCGCTGAGAATTACGCCACCCTGTAAAATTCCACCGATGACAGCGGTCATGGGGACCCGATACTTGCCGAGCTGAAGAAGTGGTTCGGGCATCCTTAAAAGTGGCGGTGTCGCCTTTTGCTCTTCTGTTTGCATGGTTTGTTACTCGTATTCTGTAGATATGAGGGATCTACATCCTTCTTTGTGCATCTGTCTCACAGGTTATTCTGTCAGATAGCACGAACGTATGTGCTGAAGAAGTGTGCAGTGGAAAATGCTGATGGCGAACGCTTTGGCCTACTGCATGTATCCACCGTATTAAGATAACCTTACGCTAAGTGTAACGCACTTTTTGATATAAATCAAATATATAATTTTCATATTTACCATAACTCAGAGTTATGAATAAAGATACCTATCAACAGGGCATAAAAGCGAAGTGTCTTGTGTTCTAGTTAGCAAGTATGTTTTCTCTTGTGCCCATTGGCTGCTAGAAAGGTTTGCGAGAGGTATGACTCGTCTATCTCCTTTAGAGCGTTCCCGTTTCTCATGGAAACACCTGCTTGTCGGAAGTCTGGGCGGCAGTGTGGGGCTGGTAAGCATTCTTTTAGGTGTTGCTCTCTACATTGTTGAAACGTTGACGCGTCCAAAACGGTTGCATACGGCACTTGACCTCTATACGTTTTCGCCATTTGAGCTTGACTTGCCAGCGGAAGAGGTGACTTTTGCGCCGCTGCATGGTGAACACCGAGTGAGTGGCTGGTATATTCCTGCGGTGGGAGCAACGGCGACAATAATTGTCTGTCCCGGCTATCGTGGGCAGCGTTCAGACGTGTTGGGCATGAGTACGATGCTCTGGCGTGCTGGCTATAACGTGCTGGCTTTTGAGTACTATGGACATGGGACGATTGTAGGCAAGCCTGTCACGTTGGGTTATCGTGAGATACATGATTTTCTTGGTGCTGTCGCCTATGCGAAGGAACGCGCGCCTGAAGTACGTTTGGGCGTGGTTGGTTATTCGATGGGGGCCTCGGTGGCGATTATGGGTTGTGCCAGAGCCAAAGAGGTCGAGGTGCTGGTTGCAGATAGCCCGTTTGCCACGCATGAGAGTGCCGTAGCATATGCTGTGCAGCGTACACTGCATATGCCGTTTGTCCTTTTTCACTGGCTGACAGATGGCATTCTCTGGTTACGAGCAGGCTATCATTTTTATCAAGTAGAGCCGCTACGGGATATTGTGCAGATTGCGCCGCGTCCCTTATTGCTGATCGCGGGCATGAAGGACACCATTGTCAATCCGAACGATGCGTCGCGACTCTATGAGGCGGCTGGCGAGCCGAAAGAGCTTTGGTTGCTACCTGATGTAGATCACTGCGGTGCATATTTTGCAGATCGGCAGCTCTATGTTGGGCGTGTGATTAGCTTCCTAGATCGCGCGCTGAGGGCTTCACATGGAGAGGCAGTCAAAGCAGAGCAGCCTCTTCCAGAGGCGAGTTAGCGAAAACTGAGTGTGACGACCAGGCCGTGG
>DAICZM010000262.1 GCA_027311145.1 Ktedonobacterales bacterium | reverse complement strand
GCGCCATACACGGCAAGGGTAGCGAATAACATAAAGCGAGTGTGGTTGGCGATACGGTTGGCGATCCCTTCAAGGATACCGCTGGCCCCTCGCTGCACGTGCTGATCAAGCTCCTGAGTACGATCACGCTCGTGCTGGCCCCCCTCTATATCTTCTTGCATCCCTAGTAGATCACGCGCACAGGCAAAATGGCGGGTCAGTACGTACTGGCTCGCCATTTTTTATCATGCAGCACGACATCACCCTATACATCCCTGCAACCACGTTATATGATAGGGGCGGTCTCCGTTCCAGCACAGCTTTTTTGGCGCATCATCTATCTTTTACCAGGAAAGGCGATACGGAATGCGACACTTCTTATTTGCCCACACTGCGCGTGCCGCGTGCATCCTACTTGCGTTATGCCTACTGCTCACCGGATGCGGCGTTATCGTGCAAAGCAGCCCATCTACCACTGGAAACAACACGGGGAATAGTGCCAGTTCACAAACAGGAACCGGGTCAGGCGTGAGCGGCGTGCAGGTCTTCGTAGAGCCGAACGCTGGCGAAAGCGTCATTACCAACGCCATCGCGCAAGCACAGAAATCGATCTGGCTCGAAATCTACTTGCTGAGCGACCGCTCTGTCATTAATGCCCTAGAAAACGCGGCCCATCGCGGCCTAGACGTGCGCGTCATGCTGGAGCCACACCCCTACGGCGGCGGCAGCTCGCCCAGCAGCACCATCGATAAACTGATTGCCGCTGGCGTGAAGGCCCAACCAACGGCTCCCAGCTTCACGCTCACCCACGAAAAAGGCATGATTATTGATGGCACAACGGCATTTATCATGACCTCAAACTTCACACGCTCCGCCCTCGGTGGCTATAGCGGGAGCAACGGCTATGCGAACCGCGAATATGGCATTATCGACACCAACCAACTAGATGTACGCACGATTATCAATATCTTTGTCGCCGACTGGAACCGTAGCGACGTGCAGATCAATGACCCCAACCTCGTCGTCAGCCCCATCAATGCGCGCAACGCATTTCTCGCGCTGATTAACAGTGCGCACAGCACGCTGCTCATCGAGGCCGAGGAGATGGGCGACGACCAGGTCGAGCAGGCTCTTGTAGCAGCAGGTGGACGCGGCGTTCACGTCGAAATCATCTTGCCCTCAGCCCGGTCTGTCTCGACCGACACCAATAGCGCGGGCATCTCAACGATTGCGCATAATGGCGTGCAGGTCAGGGAAGACCCACACTACTATATGCATGCCAAAATGATGATTGTCGACGGCATACGCGCCTTCGTTGGCTCGGAGAATATCTCGACCAACTCGCTCAACGACAATCGCGAACTGGGCATTCTCGTTGCCGATGCTGGCGTTCTCAACACGCTACAACAGACCTTCCAACAAGATTGGAGCGACTCGCACAGCGTTTAGGCACACAGTAATACCCGATAGCAAGCGCAACACGCCTTGCCCGATGTGGTACGATATCTCCGATATTGATAACAAACGGAGGCATTTACATGGTTACAGAGGTTGCTATTTTCACCGCTCTCGCGGGCAAAGAAGACGAGCTTGGACAAGCCATTGTGCGTGGCTTAGAGGTCATTCGCAGTCACCCAGGATGTGTTGCGGCCAACGTGATACGGTGCATCGAACGCCCTGGACGCTATATGCTAACAGTGAACTGGACCTCGCTTGAGGCGCACACAGTCGATTTTCGGGGTGGCCCACTTTTCATGCAGTGGCGTTCTCATATCACGGGTCTCTTCGAGAATCCCGCCGAAGTTTTCCATTATCAGGCGTATTAAAAAGAATATATCAGCAGCATACACAAAAAACGCGGTAGGAGCTGGATATGTCTGACGTTCAAGATACCCCTTGGCACGGTGACACCGAGGGCAATAGTAGCACGCTTTCTTTAGAACAAGTAGAGGATAACGAGGCCACACGACTTGTCGCACACGTCGCGGACCTGCGGCGCAAGATTGAAGAGGCCAACTACCACTATTATGTACAAGATAAGCCTACGCTCACGGATGCAGAATACGATCAGTTGATGCTGGAACTTCAGCACATTGAAAAGGAACATCCAGAACTGCAAACGCCCGACTCGCCCACACAGCGCGTCGGAGCGGGGCCAGTGCAGGATGTTGCGCAGCATCGCCATCCCGTGCCAATGCTCAGTCTCGCCAATGCGCGTAGCGCGGAAGAACTGCTGGCATGGCACAAACGCGCTCAGAATATCCTGCCCAACGCCGCGTTTACCTACGTCTGCGAACTGAAGATCGACGGTCTAGCAATGGCCCTCACCTATGAGAAGGGCAAACTGACAATTGGCGCATCACGCGGCGATGGCATGGTCGGCGAGGATTGGACGCCCAACGTGCGCACGATTCGCACCATTCCTCAAACCTTGCGTGGCGAACACATCCCAGAACGCGTCGAGGTGCGCGGCGAAATCTACATGTCTACCAAGAGTTTTGAGCGGCTCAACGCAGAGATGAGTAATGACAAACTCTTTGCTAATCCGCGCAACGCCGCCGCAGGTTCGCTACGCCAGAAGGATGCACGCATCACAGCCGCACGTCGCCTGGATTTCTTCGCCTATCAACTCGGCTACCTTGATGGTATCTCGTGCGCTACGCAATGGGACGCTCTACAATTGCTGCGCGAATGGGGCTTCGCCGTCAATCCGCACATTCAGCCCGCGCAGAGCCTCGATGACGTGCTGGATTACTGCAAAAAGTGGGAGCAAGAACGTTTCAATCTGCCCTATGAGATTGATGGCGTGGTCATCAAGATCAACGATTTCGCGCAGCAGCAAGAACTCGGCACGGTTGCGCGTGACCCGCGCTGGGCGATTGCCTTCAAATATCCACCCACGCAGGTCGCGACCAGATTACTTGATATTCGCGTCAACATTGGGCGCACCGGCTCGGTCAATCCCTGGGCACTGCTCGAACCGATCAATATTCGCGGCGTCACGGTTTCACGCGCCTCCCTGCATAACGAGGGCGACATTCAGCGCAAAGACCTGCGCATTGGCGACTGGGTCCTCGTACAGCGCGCTGGCGAGGTCATTCCCCAGGTCGTCAAGCCGATTGAGGAACGGCGCACGGGTCAGGAAGCCATCTACTATCTGCCCGAACGCTGCCCCGTCTGCGATACACCCATCATACGCGACCCCGACGAGGCGATGGCCTATTGCCCCAATACCAACTGCCCCGCTCGCATCCTGGAGAGCCTAATTCACTTTGTCTCGAAGGGCGCGCTGGATATCGAGAGCATCGGCGAAAAGATGTGCCAGCAACTCTATCACGCAGGCTATGTCAAAAGCGTTGCCGATTTCTACACCCTCACACGAGAGCAATTGCTAGCACTTGAGGGCATCAAAGAGAAAAGCGCGGATAACATGCTCAAGGCGATTGAAGCCAGCAAGCAGCGTCCATTCTATCGCCTACTCTTTGGCCTCAACATCCGTCACATGGGCGAGAAGACCGCGCAACTGATCACCGCCGTCTTTCCCGATATCGACAGCCTACTCGCGGCGAAAGAAGAGGAGATTACCGACATTCCTGGCATTGGGCCAGAGATCGGGCGCAGCGTGCATGCCTGGCTCCAACAAGAGGAGAACCGCGCCTTGATCGCGTGTCTCCGCCAATATGGTGTCAACATGCGCGAGGAGCAGCGCAGCGCAGATGGACCACTCGCGGGCCAGAGCTTCCTGCTCACGGGCCGCCTGAGCAGCATGACCCGCCCTCTCGCGGAAGAGGCTATCAAAAAACTTGGTGGCACGATTGCGACAGGCGTCAGCAAATCGCTCAACCACCTGATCGTCGGCGAAGATGCAGGTTCCAAGCTCGCCAAAGCGCAAAAAGCAGGCGTGCCCGTCCACGACGAACAATGGCTGCTTGACCTCTTCAAAGAGCATGGTGTTACTGTTGGAGCGTGAGAGGAATAAATCTCTCTTTTCTTATTGCCTTAGCAGAATAGCGCATATATAATTCATTTATCATACTATGTTTATCGGGAACACAAGAAGGATGGTAATAGCTATGGCAGTACAATATCACGCTATGATGAGCGTTGATGAGTATCTCGAACTCGACCGCAATAGTTCAGATGTTCATTACGAGTACCTCGACGGGCAAGTATGGATGCTGGCTAGTGGAACGCCCGATCATGCTTATATAGCCGCCAACGTTATCGCCACTATGCATAGTTTGCTCGCCGATAGCCCATGCCGAATATATACCTCTGATGTGCAGGTCTATCTCTCTAAAACACGCTATGTCCATCCCGACATCACAGTGAGTTGCGATAAACAAGATCACAAAAGAGGCGATATGCTCCATGCGCCACGCGTGGTAGTGGAAGTTCTCTCACCTACTACTGAAACACAAGATCGAGGCCGCAAACTCTGGTATTATCGTGCGTGTCCGAGTATACAAGAATACATGCTGGTCAACACGCAGCAGCCACTAATTGAACTATTCAGGCGCGAACGGGGCGACCTCTGGACCTATCGCACTTTTGAGCTTGAGGACGATGTTGTGCTGGCAAGTTTAGATATCAGATTTGCGGTTTCCAAAATCTACGGAAATATCGAATGGACACAGGAAAACGATGAGCTATGAATATCGCTATATCGTTTGATGCAGATGAAAAAGATGTCGCTAACTCGATAGGCTCTTTAGTTCCTGATCTGACCACATTTCCCATTTGGGTTTCGAGCCGAAAAGACTGTATAGTTCGTACTTATTGTCGAGAACATTCCCGCCGACAAAAATATTGCGGCGTTTAAACGGCTCAGGTGTCGTTGAGAGTAGCCAATCACGTTGAGACGGTTGAGGATAATAGAACCAGGGGTACTCTAAAAAGTAATCAGGCTGAGTAACCCATGCAGGACAGGCTAAAGCTGTTCTGGAACAAAGCGCTTCAACCGTTGCCGCACAAAATGCCGCCCAGCGTCTTTCTTCTGGTCCTGTGGCTACTGCTGGTGGCTCAGCAATCAGATCACGGCGAACATCTTCTGTATGACACCACCAATCATGCAGAAAATTGCCAAGAGCAAACCAGGGATCTTCCCCCTGTGAAATTTGTGCAACTACACTATAAATGGTATGGATATGATAGAGTGGTGTTGATGTCATCGTCTTGACTCCTTATATATAGCTTCTTTATTATACCCCCATCTGCGTTATTTTACAAAACAACGATCTATCGCTTGCTCCGTATATGTACGCCTCATATCAAGTTGGATGCCAGGGATATACAAATTCACAACCACCCAGGCTTGCTCTTTCGTATGAATATGAGCCATTCTTTCTTTTAGACTTGGCGATATGCTCATCTACTATAAACTATGATATCATGGATTTATCACGCTACTATTGATCGGGAATATGAAAAGGATAGTAATAGCCATCTATGATGAGCATTGAAGAGTATCTTGAACCTGACCGCAATAGCCCAGATGTGCATTTCCACACGCAGCAGCCACTAATTGAGATGTTCAGACGTGAACGAGGCGACCTCTGGACCTATCGCACCTTCGAGCGTGAGGACGATGTTGTGCTGGCAAGTTTAGCAGGCATAAGTGCTTAGTTGTTGTGCGCTTGATTCTTGCACGACGCGGCTCTGGTAAAGTCTGCGCGAAATAGTGGATAGTAAGAACGCTAGCAGTGAGATAACGTAAGAGATATGGAGAAGCACAAGGAATATATATCATGACAGAACATCAGCTTTCGCTCCTTTCCTTCTACGAAGGTTGGAGAAGATACCAACAGCATCTTGTCGCAGCCATCGCCGCCCTTACAATGGAGCAACTTGCCTTGCGCACAACACCGCAACACTGGTCAATTGGTATGTACGCAACCCATATGGTTGCCAATCGCGCCTGGTGGTTTCACGTGCGGATGGGCGAAGGGAGCGACGACCTGACACGCTTCGAATTATGGGCATTGGGAGTCTGTGAAGCGGACGTGGATCCATGCCACCCCGCGGCAGAACTGGTTGCCGGACTTGAAAAAACCTGGCAGATGATCGAGGAGACGCTTGCCCGCCTGACCCCAGCTGATCTTTTCGAGACCTTCCCGCCCCTAGGTCAGACGGAACGTGTACATCACGCGAAACTGGTCGAGCCTGCGCTCCAGCCATACGCCCAGATGTGGTTGGATGCAACGGCCCGTTCAGGAGAAGTGAGACCCGCAGTTTCACGCCAGCAGATCATCTGGCATGTACTCGAACATGACATCCATCACGGCAGCGAAATCTCTACCACACTCGGCGTACACGGCTTGCCAGTAGTCGATTTGGATTAAGAGTCCTCAGTTCTCTTTGTACGGAGAGGGAGATTACAGATGAACATGCATCAGCGACAGGGGTAACCTTGGCGCTGATGCATGTACATGCACGCAGCCCTGAAGCGATTGTAGCCAGCATACGAGAGAGTATCTCCACACGCTGAGATATTTTTGTGAGAAAGATACACCTCATTGGGTGTTCTTCGTGACGAAAAACAGATATACTATACCCAAAAGCACCTGTATAGAGTGGGGTCATCTTGTGAAGAGTATGATATAATAAACGCAGGAGGTGTAAGGATGGAAAATCTTCTTCCACTCATTCCAATCATTATCATAATTCCACTGCTCATATTCTGGGCCAGAATGTTCAGAGATATGCTGGACAATGA
>DAICZM010000261.1 GCA_027311145.1 Ktedonobacterales bacterium | reverse complement strand
ACGCGGGGGAACTTTTTGTTTGCTTCGTGCATCTTATCTGTGTGGGTAATTGTAATAGGTAAAGCAGGAGATAGAGAGGCATGAAAATACAGGATCAGGAGATCGAGGACGGGCAGATGCCGCCAACTGTGCCGCCGAAACGTGGTAACTCGTGGCTCACTGGCTTTGGCGCGCTCGTCACGGTACTCGTGTTGGTAGGTCTGAGTGTGGCGTTGTTCTCGTTCTGGAAGGCACCAAAACAAGGGAGCGGAGGGAAAAATGCTATGTGGTCGCTAATGCTGACAGGCTATACGGTCTCACAGATCGTCGTCGCACCCAGTGATGCAACAGTTCTCTATGCCTGCGCTACGAAGGTTTCACCAGCGGTACAGGTTGATGGCATCAATGTGCCCGCCTATACCGTTTTGCGTAGCAGCGATAGTGGTGCGCACTGGCAGGATATTGGTTCTAACGCGCAACTTGGCAATCGTTGTCAGTTAGCGGTCAATCCGGCGAATAGTGACGATCTCTACGCGGTCGGCAATTTCAGCAATGCCTCCTCTAATCCGAGTGCGCGGGCGGTGCTACGCCATAGTACTGATGGAGGACAGACGTGGGGTACTCTCACGCCCACCTTTACCACGACAGCGGTTCCCACAATGTGGAATATACAGCAGTTGAGCATGGTTGGTAATACGCTATTTGGCGTGCAAAGCTTGCCGATTGTGCTGGCTCCCCCGCCGGGGCAGATGCGTCCGACCGTGCTGATTCCACAGGGCCGTCTGGTGAAAAGCATAGATGGCGGACAGACGTGGACGGTTGTAGACGGCTACTTTGCGCCAGCGTCGCTCGGCGTGGGTAGCTACGCCGTTGACCCCACGAACGCGCAGACCATCTACGAGATCGCTATTCCGCCTACCTTGCCGACGCGCATTGCTCCCTCGCAGGGCGGTGCTGTCTCCATTCAGGGCAATGCCCTGTATAAGAGTGTTGATGGGGGGGCACACTGGACGCTGTTGCTTAGCAGTATGCCTTATGGCAGTGTGGTTCAGTTAGCGAGCAATCAGCCGAACATCGTCTATGCAGGCAGTACAAGCCGTTATGCACCGCTCGTGCCACGAGTTGCTAGCAGTGGAAGTGGACAGGCTGCGACTGTGACAGGCCGTTTCGGCATACAGGTGAGTAGCGATGGTGGTGCGCATTGGGGTAGCGTGCCGAATCCGTCTGATATGCCCTCGGTACAGGATTGGTTTGTTGCCCCTGATGGAACGCTCTATGTCTCGTCTGGTTTTTCGGAGTTTGGTTCACCAACCGTCTCTAAAGGCACGGCCACGTTGGTTGGAACTGTGACGCTCTCCAAAGTAGCAGGTATAGGACAGGGAGGGTCGTCGTCATCTGCCAGTGGTACGCCAGGGAGTAGTTTGCCCAACGACGGTAGCAATGCCACCGTTCCCACGAACGGAGCGACGCTGCCCGCTAGTGGTCTTGGCACGTCGGCCAGTATTATGCGTTACGATCCGGTGAGTCAGCAGTGGCAACATGAGACTGATGCTCCCGCTTATAGCACATTGCTGGCCGTCACCGCTAGCTCACAAAGCCACACTGCGTTATGGGCGTTTTCCTTCAAAGAGAACGTATTGCAGCTGTACCGCTATATCGTGTAATCCATCGGTTCTTATGGGTGTTTGTGCGCGTTGTATGTGTTTAACTGATATTGATGCGTATGGGGTGCGTTTGATCGCACCCCATACGTTTTGCTCTTTAACGGTGTCTCACCCGTGCCAGAGATGCGTATAGTGTTGCGTGATCGTTAGATATTGCGTGTTGTAGGTGACGCTTGGTTCGATCATTGCGCCTTCGAACCATTCGTTGAAGGTGGTGATGGTCACCCAATCGGGGTTGCTGGCAAGTGCTGCATCCCAACTGGTACGATAGGTTGCACCATTGTTGCGTGGAACCTTGTAAGCTCCTTTGCGTCCGGGAATGCGTGTATCATCGTAACCTGGTAATACGCCGGCAGCCCAGATTTTATTGGTGTGGTGTGCGGCGTTATAGGCGTTGATTTTGCTGCGAAAGCTCTGATCGACTGCTTTCATGTTGCCGTTAAGGATGCCCCAGTAGCCTGCACTAAACAGATGGAGACCATCAAAGACACTCAACAGATTCATATTGACGCCTTCTGCAGACCAGATCATTTGATTGTGTGGGTCGACTTGTTGGCGAACTGCGGCCCATTCGGCCAGTGTGCGCCCGCCGCCGAGTGGGTCCCAGATGAAGATGACAGGTTTGCCGTGCCAATGCAGGAAATACTGGCTACTGGCATAATGGGTAAGCAGATAGCGTATGCCATTGATGATATTGGTTTTGCCTTGCAGGTGAGGAGCGTCGCTCTCAAAATAGATAGTCGAAGCGAAGTGGTTGCCTGTGCGTTGTTGAAGCAAGGCCGAGCGTGTCAGCAAATTGGCGAAATTTGTGTTGGTTTGATCGCCTGCTCCCCACCATGAACTGATGAAACCAGAAATACCCGCCTGAGCAGCCCAATTGAGTTGGCGGTCAATGGTAGTGTTGTCGGCAGAAGTATAGCGTATGGTTGGCAAGTCTGACATGTGGCACAGACACCAATCGGCATGGCTATACCACATATAGTAGAACGCCAAGACTTGGCGGTTGGTGTTCAGGCTTGCTGGTTTCTGTTGTTGGGCATGTGCTTGCATGAACTGTGTAGGAAATGCACTACCCAGGCATACTACGCAGAGTACGAGTAGCATGGCGAGATGTACGCGTTTGAAAACATAGGTGTTTTGTTGCCGTTGCATAAGGCTCCTTTCTTGTTTGTGCGGTGTGCAGTCACGATCCGCTATATCCGATGACATCTGTGCCACCTTGCGCTCCCCGATTATTGAAGTATAACGGGCGTTCGGCTACAATTTGAGTACCATCTCCTTCTGCCTGTACAATCAGTGAGACGGCGTAAGAGTTGCTACCTATATTGGTGTATGCTTGTGCGATAGGTACGATCAGTGGGTTAATGTTGAGTGTGCGGCGACTGTGTGCCTGTACAATGACCTGTTCTTCCATAACATACGTATCGGCAAAAAGCGTAATCGCAATAGTCTCGTCATTAGCAGTTGGGTTTTGTAGGGTGAGATACTCTTGAAACGTGTTAGCCGTATAGCCTTCAGCGAAAGCATAAATGGTATGGGTAACAGGTCCAGGCTCGCCAATAGCCTCCGTTGCCCCTGAATAGCGCGCCGCTCCATAGTGAAAGTAGAGTAGGCGTTCGACGATAATGGGGAGACTCGTCGAGACTTCAGCGGCGACATTGGGCGTTGGTTGGCAGGGTGTCGTGTCGCAGATTCCGCTGGGTACGAGATAGGCATGATTGACATCGAAGAAGGTTTGTCCAAAGGCGGGAACATTGACGATCAGGGTCTGTGTATGTCCATTATCGTATTCCAACGTGATCGTTGCATTGCTGACATGAGCCGAGAAATTGGCAAGAATCAGATATTCCTGAAAGTTGGAGCCGGTGTAGCCTTCAGCGAAAAGCCAATCGCTGGTGGGAGTCGATGTACCAATTACGCTTGTAGCACCGGTGGTCAAGCCGCCGGCAGTGGCGATAGTATCCTTGAAGTACATGGGACGTTCAACCACGATGGGTAGATTTGATTGTACCTGTATGGCAAGTTGTTGATTAAGATTGAGTGATGTGGGCGATGTTGTGGCACGATGCAGTGGGGCGATAGTGATTTGTTGTGTTGGGCAAGGAGGCTGATTAGTGTTGTCGCAGGAGCCGGTATAATAGGTCACGGTTGCTGTTGCGCTCTGTGTGCTGCTGGGATTGAGCATGGTCAGAAACGAGGCATAGCTGTGGTTTTGTTGGCGAGTGTCAGCGTAGGGAAAGTAAAAACTGGTGCTGGGTGTGGTAGCTCCCACGACATCTGTGCCGCTTTGCACGCCTTTATAGGTAAAATACATGGGGCGTTCGGCCACAATGCCAGGACCACTGTGTGCTACGTTGACAATTGCCGCTATCACCAATTGCTGAGCTGTTGGTGCAACGTGTAGGTCCAAGTTGACATTGACGGTTACACGCGCACTCTGTGGCACGAAGTGGTTAATGGTGATAGCGGCTTGTTTCTCAAACAGGTAGGTAACATTAACCGACGCGCCTTGGAGCGCACTAGGATTTTGCAGGGTGAGATATTCCTGAAAGCCGCCACCGACGCTCCCTTCAGCAAAATACCAGCTGGTGCTGGTAGGCATAGGAGGGACGGTATGTGCCTGGTGCGTCATCGAGACCAGCATGGTTGCGAGGGCATAGGCGTTGTAGCTGCCTAGTCCGGTTGCCATGTCATAGCCAGGTGTGGCTGCGTAGAGGCCATCATGGAGATGGGCGAAGTCATTGTTGCCGGTTGTGATGTCATGGAAGCACGCAGCATACTGACTGGCTTGCGTGCTAATTTGATAAAGCAGTGGATTTACAAAACCCAGTAATGTGCCAGCCTGACGGAGCGAGAGTTCGTTTGTGAGCGACGCCATGGCGGCCCAGAGTGGTGCAGCGGCTGATGTTCCGCCCACGCTATACCATGCCCCATTAGGATCGCACCCTACCGCAAGGGATGAGCAGTAAAGGAGATAACCCACATTGGGGTCGCTATGCAGAGAGACATCAGGAATCTCACGACAAATCTGTGGCAGGGTCGTGTGGCACGGGGTGGCTGAACTGACAGGGCTGTTCACGCCCGGCCCCTCCTGCCAGGATGGTGCGGCCCAGAAAATGCTGATGCCGCCGCCAGATGCGCCACCTGCATAGCCGGTTGCGCTATTCGGTGGATTATTCCAACTGGTTTCATCTCCATAGGAACCATTTGTGCCTAGCGAGAGTGTTGTTCCACCTACGCCTGTCACGTAGGGTTGTGCAGCAGGGTCGTCTGCGCTCAGTTGTGGTGTATTGCTGTTTTGTGCAAGACAACTTGCGCTGCCCGTGTCGCCAGAGGCTGCAAAGATGCTCTGTCCTTGTAAGGCAGCGGCACTAAAGAGCGTATTCTCCTCTTGCGCCATGGCACTACTCATGAAGAGTTCGCATTGGCCCCAACTCGTGCTGACAACAGGGATTGCATCCTGTACGATTTGCGCCCACTCTGCCAGCACCGCTGCATCATTGTTGGCGGCTTCGTAGATACGCAGACGACCGAGATGGGGGGCTGCGCTTAAGATAAGTTCAGTATCTAGCTCCACTTCGGCAACGCCGCCATCACTTGGAACGGGGTCAGGACCAACCTTGATGGTCTGGATAACGGCATGGCTTTGGCCATAGCACGCACTATAGGCACTAATGTCTTGCGTGAGAAATGTGTCCAGTTCAAACAGTGCGATGCTTTGGCCCTCACCGCGCAGGTTAGAGGCATATAGGCTGTTGAGGTTGTAGGCACTGGCCACTTGGTCGGGTGTCAGGTAGTTCATGCCATGCCCTAAACAGAATTGGTTTGCAGGGAGTGTCTGCCGAACCTGTTGCATTGGTGGCAATGGAGGGTGTGTGAGCTGTACTGCATCGTTCAGGCCGATAATGCTCTCAACAAGCTCTGCTAACGCGGCTGGCAAAAGGGGTTCATCGTCGTTGGCATAGTACACATGCTGATTGGGTGTACGATAATTGTAGAGTGTGATGTGCAGAGCATGCTCGGCCTGCCCCACCGTGCCACTGGCAACCAGTAGCAAGCGATGAGTATAGACGCCGCTGATGGTGAAGCCCGCATCGTGTAAAAATTGTTGCACTGTGCTATAGCTGGTCGGGGATGGGGCAAAAAGGACGTCATACTGTGTAGGAGTGAGAAAACGTCGATAGTTGACGGAAGTGGGTTGCGAGAGATCAGACAAATACGTATGTAGTTCGTCCTCATTGCGAGGATACAGGCCAATTGCTAATGTGAGCTGTTGCTGTGTACTGGTCGGGCCAAGCCGTGTACTATGCGCAAGGAGTGGCGTAATACCGCCCCGGAGCCGTATAGGGTCGGAAACGAGCGTGGCTCGCGCCGCAATCACGTTGGATACTTGTGCAATACATGCTCCTGTGAGTAGCAGCATTGCTAGAAAAGCAAAGAAGCTCATTCGTGTGAAATGTGTGAGACGGATACCCGCGAACAACATCGCATCCTGCCTGCTGTCGCGCATATGAGATGATGGCATGCACTATTCCTCCCCTTCCACCTGACCAATGCCATTGTATGCCTATGCTTAGTGACAAGAAATTTTATGCTGCTAATGTTGTGGGCGTGATGGATTGCGCTCTCATAACATTAGCAACATCTCAACGTGCTTTGTGAGTTCCAACAATAGACCAATTAGAGTTCGTCAGGACCAAAGATGGCGAGTACAAGTCGCTCTGGGTCGTGACGTGCGAGACGGTCATCTTCCAGATTAAGGTGTTCGATCACGACATTCGGCACGAGGCGCGACAGACGCGCACGATCAACCATGACAGGCTCACTCTGCTGCTGCGCATACATTTTGAGAACATCGGGCGAAAAAGGCCCGTCGTTCACAATGACGCGATCAACCCGTGTCCCCATATGGCTATGAATGGTATTGACAAAATCGGAGGCTTTGTAGTTATCTGTTTCGCCGTGTTTGGTCATCAGATTACAGATATAGACCTTCTCCGCTTCTGTTTCGCGCACTGCACGCGCAATATCGTGGACAAGCAGGTTAGGAATGATACTGGTATAGAGGTCACC
>DAICZM010000260.1 GCA_027311145.1 Ktedonobacterales bacterium | reverse complement strand
GTTTCTACTGACAGCTCTTGCTTTTCTTCACGCCTTACCACTCTCCAGTTGTTTAAGTCCAAATGTGCTTCGATAAGGTTTTGTCTGCGCTGGTTCGAGGGCTTTTAGCTCAGGTGGTTAGAGCGCAGTCCTGATAAGACTGAGGTCCCTGGTTCGAGTCCAGGAAGGCCCACCCCTCTGCCGAGGTGTTTGCTTGCATCTCTTTGTAAGTAGACGAGCAGCATGCAAGGGGACGTAGCTTAGTTGGAAGAGCGCCGCCTTTGCACGGCGGAGGTCAGGGGTTCGAATCCCCTCGTCTCCACCATCCGTTTGTACATGCAGGTGGTGTGGTGACTATAGCGAAAGGGCAACACCCGTTCCCATCCCGAACACGGAAGTTAAGCCTTTCAGCCCTGACGATACTACAGGGGCAGCCCTGTGGGAAAATAAGACGTTGCCGCTCCACCCGCCTGTATAGGCGGGTTTTTTTATTGCCCGTCTCTGCGTTGTGCTTTGACTATCGCCGCAATCTTTCATAGGCGAGGCGCAAGCCTTCTAAGGGCAGATACTGGTTAACATGCTGGATTTCGGGAATAATCGGAGCCATGAACTGCGCCAAACCTCCGTGCGCGATGATCTTTACCGTGTGTTCCCCGTGCCCAGGTATCTCGGCTCGCAAACGACCAATTAGTCCTTGGACAAGGCCTACATGCCCATAGATGATGCCTGACTGCATGTTCTCTGTCGTGTTTTTGCCCAGTGCAGAGCGGGGTGGCGTCAAATCAACACGATACAGACGCGAAGCGGCACTGCTCAGAGCCTCAGCAGAGATAACCAAGCCGGGGGCGATGGCCCCACCGAGAAAATCACCCTCCGGCGAAATTACGTCAAATGTTGTTGCCGTGCTAAACGCGATCACGATGGCAGGGCCGCCATAGAGATGATAGGCTGCGAGCGAAGTCACAATTCTGTCTGAACCAATCTCCCAGGGATTGTCAACGAGCAGATTCACGCCCAGATTGAGCGTATAATCGATAATATATGGCTCTTTATTCAGATAACGAATGGCTAATTCCTGAAAAACAGGGGTCAGTGGTGGCACAACGCTCGACATGATGATATCGTTGATATCGGAGAGCAGATGACCAGCATGGCGTAGCAGGTCATTCAAGACCATCGCATATTCATCGGTTGTACGCTGACGAATCGTGGAGACCACCCAATGGTGTTTCATCGTTACATCATTGTAAAGACCAAATTTGATGTTTGTATTGCTAATATCGATAGCGAGCAGCATAGCTCTTTGTCTCCTTCTTCTTTTACAGGAGCCTACACACAGGCTTCAGTAGTGGCTTATGAGATCGTACTGGCAGCATACTCTTTAAGATAGGCGGCAATCAGAAACGGGTCACCATAGGCACTGTCGGTCAGCGCAATCACCTCAGTGTCGGTGCGTGTGTCTATAAAGGCCAGCGAAGTAGGAGTGCGTCGGCGTCTTTTTAGCCAACGTTGGCCCGATGGAACCAGACCACGCCCGAGGAAGAAGGCCACTGTATTTTCGCCTGTGCCGGGAAGGTTCCGAATGGAGGTCTCTTCGCTCTTCTTCGGTAGTTGCACGCCGCGTGTCGTGACATAGCGTACATTAACCAGCGGCACATGGATGATTTTCGTACCTTCCTGCTTTACAAAATCATAGGGCGTAATGACCAGCAGATGGCGGGCCGCATCACGCAGGCGTCTGGCATCTCCGATAAAAGAGTATAGGCTCCCCAGAGCAATAAAGAGCAAGATACCGAGGAGTAGCGTGGTGAAAAAAGCGGAAACGGGGCCGTTTTGGTAATTTGTTGGGATTACGTCGGGAATAGCCACAGCTAAAAGGCCTGTACCAAGGATGAAACCAAAAGCCCAACCCAGCAGATTGAGCATGAGGGTTTTCCGTAGAAGGGGAAAGACTTTCCAGCCAGCAGGTGGCTCTGTCTGTGCTTTTGCCTGCGCGAGTATCTCTTCTGCTTCCATTCTCATTATATTCCTTGTTTTGCTAAGGTGTGATTTCCGCAATTGCTCTCGCTTTCACCGCTATTGTCTGATAGATAGGCAAGAGTATTCTCTTATTATAGCAGAATTGCTCATGGTTGCTGTACCTTTGGGTTTGTCATCTGTCTATGCATAGGAAGAATGCACCTCTGCTCTGGCGTCTGTGCGATATAATGGAGAGAATATTTTTTGAGACTGGAAATGCTGATGACTGAGTGGATATTTCTACAGGCTGAGGCGGCGGCCCGCTTACTCTTACAACGCTTTTGGGAGGCTCATCCAGGGTTGGTGAGTGATTATACGCCAGTCGATGTGCTGACCAAATGGCTTGCGCTAGATGTTGCCGATTTTCAGGCGGGCGACCATGCTCTGGGCACATTTGGTTATATTGACCCAGACGAAGATGAGCATTTAATCTGGTTACGTGATGATCTTGCTACATCGTTGCGTCGTTTTACTCTGGCCCATGAATTGGGGCATGCGCTCTTGCATTGTCGTGGCAATCAATGGATCACAGCTTTTCAGCAAGAACTGGCCATTGTGCCGCTTGCTCAACGGGGTCCACAGTTCAGGATACGCACCCCACAGCCATCTCTTGACGATCCCTGTTCTGCTAGTGATGTGCAGGATAGCTTGACCGCATACTATGAGCAACAATACTGGCAAGAGCAGCTTGGGCAAGGTCACGTATATGATCCACGTAGCCAGCATGAGATTGCTGCGAATGTTTTTGCAGCCGAACTCTTGATGCCACTGGAACGCTTGCGCCATGTCTATCTGGTAGAACGGGCCGCTCCGCATCTGTTGACCACACGTTTTGGTGTCTCGCAAGCCGCGCTCTTAACCCGTTTGCATGACTTGCTATCGCAAGAGACGGATGGCGGACGCGATACAGCACTTCCTACAACGCCCGTAGGGACCGCTGTTGGAGGCAATGGCAAAAAAATACATCCACACTATGATGAATTTCAGCGCGTAGCCATTGAGGCCCCGACCCCCGCCTTGATTACCGCTGGTCCAGGCAGTGGCAAGACTAGCACGCTGATTGGGCGCGTAGAGTATCTGGTGCATACGTGTAATGTGCATCCTCAGCAGATTCTTGCGCTCACCTTTTCGCGGAAGGCGGCCCAAGAGATGGCAGAGCGTCTGCGCCAACTCCTGGGGCAGGAAAACGCCGCTCTACCAACTGTCAGTACCTTTCATGCATTTTGCGCCGACCTGTTGCGTCGTTATGGCTCACTGGTCGGGTTGCGTCCTGATTTCGCGCTGATTGATGAGGCAGAGGGCTATTTTACCTTGCACCAGGTAGCCAATACGTTGCAGCTGCGCCACTATCAAAATTTGTTTATGCCCGATATGTATTTCAATGTTCTGCTTCAGGCCATTGCGCGAGCCAAAGATGAACTGGTTACCCCGCAAGCGTATGCTGAACTGGCTCAACACATGCTCGCTGCTGCGCAGGATGATGAGGCACAAGTGCGTGCGGAGCGCGCTTTGGAAGTGGCCCATGTTTATAGTGTTTATGATGCAGCTCTGCGCCAGCGCGGCGATACCGACTTTGGTGGCCTGTTGGTATTGACCATTGAGCTGTTGCGCACGCAGTCAAGCGTGCTACAAGAGCTACAGCAGCAATACCAGCATATTTTGGTTGATGAGTTTCAGGATATGAATCGGGCAAGTGGCGTCTTGCTGCGTGAACTTGCGGGCATACAGCGGCGCGTCTGGGTTGTGGGCGATCAGAATCAGGCTATTTATGGCTTTCGTGGGGCGTCACCAGCTAATATGGGCAACTTTCAGCAAGATTTTCCTGGAGCTGTCACGCTTCCACTCAGCCGTAACTACCGCTCGCGTCCCGATCTCGTTCAGCTCGCTGAGACGTTTCGTTGTGCGCTACTCACGAAAAGCACGGATACAGGCAAAAATCAGCCTGTGCGCCCCAATGAGCATACACCTTACGTCACATTGGCAATGGCTGCTCATGAAGTAGACGAGATTGCCGGCATCGTACAGGATATTCGCTCCCGGCACGAAAGCGGCAATAGCTACCGTGATCTTGTTGTCCTCTGCCGCACACGCACTCAAGTCCAGAAGATTACACGCGCTTTGCTCAAAGCTGGCCTACCAGTAGCACAACAGAGTGGTTTGCTTGAGCAGGAACATATTAAAGATGTGTTGTCCATCGTGTTATTACTGGTCGATCAGAGTGGCATGGGACTTTTGCGTGCAGCCCGCGTACCCGCACATCCACTGTCTCAAGCGGATGTTGAAGCACTGCTCTGCTTTGCCCGCGAACAGCAACGCACCCCGCTTGATTTGCTCCTCAATGATGTGTTTCCCCCTACCCTCTCAAAGGCGGGTATGTCTTCACTGCACCATCTAAAAGAGCTTATGCAACATTTGCAGAGGGCGCAAGATCTCTGGTCGCTGCTTTCAAGCTACTTTTTTTTGGAAACATCGCTGATGCAAGATTTGCTCCAACAATCTGCATATACAGAGGTGCGTGCCCATCTAAACGAGTATAAGACATTGTTACAACTGGCTTTGCATTATGATCGGCTGTATCAGGCCCGTGTCTTGCGTATGGCGGTCAGCGAGAACTCTCCGTTAGCGTCTGCTGAGCCATCCGCATCTGTAGACGATCTGCAATTGCGCATCAGAGGCTTTTTGGAATATCTGCGCGTGCTGGTTGAACTGCGCCAGGATAGCGGAGAGCGTCAAGCAGGAGGCTCGGACGATGAGGAAGAGCAACGCGACGAACTGCGTGTGATGACAGTGCATGCTAGCAAAGGATTGGAATTTCCAGTTGTGTACCTGCCGGGCTTGGTCAACCGACGTTTCCCCTTGCAGTCACGCAGCACACTAGTTCCACCGCCAATAGGGATGTTGTCGCCAGAGAGTGAAGACAAGACGACTCACGAACGCGACGAGGCCTATCTTTTTTATGTTGGCCTGACGCGTGCCCGCGATCACGTGGTGTTGAGCCGAAGCGAACGTTATGGCAAAGTGAATTACAAGCCCTCTCTCTTCCTTGAAGCACTGACAATGGACTTACCAGCAGAGCGGTTTGGCAATCTGCACTGGACTACTGGCGATGCGCATACCGACGATGAGGCCGATGATGCGATGCTCCCATATGGACACCCTGATCCACGCTTTATCACGGCTATGAAGCCTATCCAAACGACAGTGGGCGCGCTTGAAAGCTATCTACGTTGTCCGCGCCGCTATGCCTATGAACAGATTTATCATTTTGCAAGCGAAGAACAAACCTATCAAATTTTCTGGCAGGCAGTGCAGAAAACGGTGGAAGTCGCAAGCAAACAAGCGACGCAAACGAGGCACGAAGAGCAACGCTTGCTGACAGCGGAGCAGATGCAGGAACTCTATGGCAAGCACTGGCAAGACGCAGGTGGGCCAGATGCGCGCTTTGCCACCATGTATGAACAGCATGGGCGTGAGGTGATCGAGTTAGTACGCCAGGAGCTAGCCCGGGCCGGTGTGTGGCGTCTACGTCCAGCATATGAGGTCAAGATCGTTGATACGATGGTCAGCGTCACGGTTGATCGCCTGGAGCAGCCCACACAGGCAGGGATGCCCTTGCGTTTCGTGCGTACCCGCTACGGCAAACGGAAAGAGCAGCCTGCTGCCGACCTGCGTGATTTACTCTATGTACAGGCCTCACGCCAACATCACCCTGGTCAGGAGGTGGAACTGCATAGCCATAATATGAGTACTGGTGAGCGTGTTCCTTTGACTATTGGGAAGAAGAAAGAGCAAAACCTGTTAGCAGATGCAGCGGGTGCGCTTGCTGGTATTGCGCGTGATGCATATCCAGCAAGCCCAGCGGACGTCATGCGTTGTCCGGCTTGTCCCTTCTTCTTCATCTGTCCCGCGTGAAAATAGCACTTAGAAAAAACAAGTTTTCCATGCAATGATAGTCTATAAAATAAGTCGGTTGAATGGGGACAATGTTTCTGCCCGTGAGTGTGGTACAATGAGAAAAAGGTAAAATCTATTGTTTGGGTTGAAAGTGGCATATAAGGATAGAGATCAATCAGATAATAAGGAGCGTTTCGATGGATGATACAGAGCTGTTGCAGCAGATCAAAAAATTGGTAGATGAAGAACATGCATTATTAGAACAACATACCAATGCTGCTGATCTGAACGAAGACCAGCATGCGCGCATGAAAGAGCTAGAGGTGCAGTTAGATCAGTGCTGGGACTTGTTGCGCCAGCGGCGTGCCCGTCGTCACGCTGGTCTCAATCCTGATGAAGCCCATGTGCGTCCCGTTGATATCGTCGAACATTACCAGCAATAGAACGTCGTTATTGCCTGTAGGGAAGCCGTAAAGCAGTCCTTACGGGCAATAACAGTATTTGATCCTTAAGCTTGCATGTCACTATACACGCCACGATATTCGGGTGGCAGCATGGCGGCGATGTTGCGCATGACCTTTTCAGTCGCCTCGTCGATATCCTCACGTGTGACCTTGGCTCCCTTTGGCTTAAGTGCGATGGGTTCGCCGTAGGAGATAGTGACACGCGCTCCAAACTTCTTGAGGACGTTTTCGCTCCCCCAGATAGCGACCGGCACAACTGGTGCGCCTGAGCGTAGAGCGATCATGCCCATGCCAGAATGTGCCTTTGCCAGTGTACGTGTCTTACTGCGTGTTCCCTCTGGGAAGATGATAAGTACTTTGC
>DAICZM010000025.1 GCA_027311145.1 Ktedonobacterales bacterium | reverse complement strand
CATCTGTATGATGGTCTCTTCGCGATGGCGCGTGGAGCTAATGACTCATCTGCCATCAATGTTGCTGTCCAACCCCAACAATGCCCAGAGTGTGAGACGAGATTGGATGCCACAAACGAATTATATAGCAGAATTGCCGTTTGTGATCACTGTGGTTATCATTTTCCTTTATCGGCATCCCAACGTGTCAGCCATCTGACTGATGAGGGCAGTTTTAAGCTCATGGAGCATGGAATGCGGCCGCTCGATTTTCTGGGTTTTGGTGATGAGCAGTCTTATGCGACGAAACTGCTCGCCGAGCAAAAGAAAACGGGATTGAATGATGCTGTACTCGTTGGTCGCTGTCGCATAGGTGGAACGGAAACCATGCTGGCCGTACTCGATTTTCACTTTATGGGTGGGAGTATGGGATCAGTGGTGGGAGAGCAGATCACGTTTGCTTTTGAGTACGCTACACGCCATCATCTCCCTGTTGTAACTGTTGTTAATAGCGGGGGAGCGCGGATGCAAGAGGGCATCATCAGCTTGATGCAAATGCCGAAGACCGCTGCTGCCTTTGAACACTTTCATATGGCAGGTTTACTGTATCTCTCTGTGTTAGCGAGTCCAACGACAGGGGGAGTGTTTGCCAGTTTTGCCAGCCTGGGCGATGTGCTGTTAGCGGAACCAAAGGCCGTTATTGGTTTTGCGGGTCCTCGTGTGGCGGAGCTGGTGACGGGACGCAAGCTCCTACCAGGCTCACACCGGGCTGAGATGCTACTTGCGTCTGGTCAACTCGATACGATTACCGCTCGACGTGATCTCCCGTCGGTGCTTGCGACGCTCCTGAGGGCAACAGCGGTTCACAGCAAACAGCAGCATTCACATAGTGACCATGAGAATGAGCCGTTGGTGCTGTCAGATGGTGCTGCCAAAAACTCTGCTTGGGAATGTGTTGCACTCGCTCGCCATCCAGATCGTCCTACTGCACGCGATTATATTCGTTACCTCTCGCTTGATTTTCTTGAATTGCAGGGAGACCGCTGCTATGGTGATGACCCCACAGTGTTAGCAGGCCTAGGCTCTATCGGTGGACATCCTATTGTGTTTGTTGGGCAGGTACGTAATCGCAATAAGGAAGAGAGTCAGGCCGAAGAGAGGCAAACGCGCATTCAGCCAGAGGGTTTTCGCAAGGCGATGCGCATGATGAATTTGGCGGCCCAATTACATTGTCCGCTTGTGACGTTTGTTGATACCTCTGGAGCTGACCCTGGTGACGATAGCGAGCGACATGGTCTTGCCTGGTCGCTGGCTCACTGCCTCTCGCTGATGAGTAGCTTACCCGTTCCGATTGTGACGGCGATTATCGGAGAAGGAGCGAGTGGTGGGGCTGTAGCATTTGCGGTCGCTGACCACATCATGATGTTACAAAATGCAATCTATGAAGTGATTGCGCCAGAAGGTGCAGCAACTATTCTGTATCGAGATGCGCACAAGGCTACACAGGTAGCGGAGCAATTGAATTTGACCGCCCCAGATTGTCTACGTCTAGGTGTGATTGATGCCATTATCCCAGAGCCGCTTGCAGGGGCACATACGAACCCTACGCTGGTAATGCAGGCTCTTGAACGCCATCTGCTCCAGGTTCTCCCAGAACTGGAACAGCTTTCAACTAAGCAGTTGCTTGCACGCCGCTATCGCAAATTTAGACAGTTTGGACAATTCCAACGCAGACCACATACGTTGCTCAGTACCTCAGTGGCTACGATCAAGCAGGGGCAGAGCGTATGGAATGTTCTAAGAAACTGGTTTCCTTTAGCACACACGTTAGGAGGATCAATGGCGATAATTAGTGAAGCCTCAACACAGGTGCAGGCTCTCACACTACGACAAACGCATGCCGTAAAAACAGTACTTGAAGGGAGATGGTGGCATCATGCATGAACTGTTCCTGACACTCGGTTTCGGGCTTGTCTCTGCCGCCATTCTTGCACTCTCGGCGGTGGCATTCACACTCGAGTATGCCGTGACTAATGTGGCAAACCTCTCGCATGGAGAGTTGCTGACGATAGGGGCATACGCAGCATATGTCGTGCAGCGCATGACGGGAAATGTGTTACTCGCTGCTCTGGCCGCTGCTGGTGCGGCGGGTGTGACAGCTCTCATCGTACATACGGCCGTGGTAGACCGTTTTGTGCGGCGCAATGTAGGTACAATGCCGACCTTTATTGCGACGCTGGGTGTCTCCTTTATTATCCAAAATATCCTCGTGATCATTTTTGGAGCATCCAATGTTGCTTATACGATTCCACAGAGCGCACCCTATCAGATTGGGCCGTTTTTATGGACGACGACCGAGATTGAGATTATTGTGTCCGCGCTTGTCATTACAGCTTTCTTGTATGTGCTTATCACCTACACGAAATTTGGCAAAGCCTTGCGCGCAGTATTCCAAAATCGTGATTTAGCGCGTGTGACGGGAATTAATGCCCAACTCATCGCCTCAGTGACCTGGGTTATCGCTGGTCTGGTGGCTGGCTATGCTGGTTTCATTCTGGCCGAGAGCGTGGGAACCTTCAATCCCTACTTTGGTTTTAGTTTCTTTCTGATTACGCTCACGGCGTCGGTCGCTGGCGGTTTGGGCAAACCATTTAGCACAATGGCGGGTGCTGTGATTGTTGGCATCGCGCTCGAATTCACCGGTGGCTACATCAGCGCAAGCTATGAATTGGCATTTGCATTTGCAATCCTGGCGATTATTATTCTTGTGCGGCCACGCGGCCTCTTTACCAAGGCAGGGAGGACTCTGTTCGAATGATGACACAATATCTCCTCTCTATTCTCACAGAGGGGGCAGTTTTTGGGATCATGGCTCTTGGCCTCAACGTGATCTGGGGTTGGGCCGGTGACTTTGATCTGGCCTACTATGGATATGTTGCGCTGGGTGCTTATATAACGCTTGTGCTCACTATTGGCCCTCAAACGCCACCAGCCCAATATATTCTAGGCCTGCAATTACCCTATCCACTCGCGTTGCTGGGGGCAGTTGTTGCCTCATCACTGATGGGGCTGATCGTGGGCTTGATTGCGCTGCGTCAACTGCGTGGTATCTATTTTTCCATCGTGACCCTCGGTGCAGTGTATGTCTTGTATGTAATGGCGAGCCAGTATGTTCCTCTTTTTGATGGCTACAATGGCTTGTCGGGCCTCGTGAACCCAATGGGAGATGTGCTAGGGCTTGATTATCAGTCCTATCAATACTTCTTCCTGGGCTTCTGCCTGCTCCTGCTTGTGCTTGTTATCCTGTTTATGATGCGGTTGTCGGGCAGTCGCTTTGGTCTCGCACTGCGCTCTTTACGCGAAGATGAGCGCGCGGCAGCAGCCTTTGGGCGTGATATCTATGTTCTGAAGCTCAAGGCATACGTGCTGGGAGCCGCGCTTGGTGGCCTGGCAGGAGGTCTCTTTGCGGCCTATCTGAGTGCTTGGAACCCATCGGCATGGGCCCCTATCGAGGCTATTGTGTTGTATTCTGCCGTTTTGGTCGGTGGTAAAGGTAGTATCAGAGGCGTTGTCTTGGGCGTTTTTGTGATGATTGTGTTAGTCCAGGAATCGACGCGCTTCTTACCCGATATCGCAGGTAATCCCAACATTGTGCCTGCGCTGCGTGAAATTGTGGTTGGTACGGTTCTGGTCCTGTTCTTGCGTTTCCGCCCTCAAGGGCTACTGCCAGAGCGACGCCACGTAGACCGTCAGTTGCATAGTTATGCGGTTGCCAGTGTTGCAACTTCTCCAAGTGCTGAGACATCTGATCCCAGCGCAACTTCTGTGCCGACGCAGGAAACACCGCCTGTGCAGCCCGTTGCCGCTGTGGTTGTTTCTAAGCCGCGTCAAGTTGTCTCGGTGGAAGATGAGCCAGCTATTCTGGTTGTGGAAGGGTTGTATAAGCATTTTGGTGGTGTTGCTGCTGTGAATAACTGCTCGTTCCGCGTTCCTAAAGGGCTAGTGACCGGGCTGATTGGGCCTAATGGGGCGGGGAAGAGTACCGCGATAGATCTGATATCAGGTTTTAAAATGCCCGATGCAGGTACGGTTCTCTTTGAAGATAGATTGATACAGGGCTTACCGCCGCACCGCATTTCGCGCCAGGGTCTCATTCGTACTTTCCAGACGCCGCGCGAATGGGCGGGCCTGACGGTACTGGAGAATGTGTTGCTGGCACACTGGGATCGAAACCGTGAAGGTTTCTGGCAGAGTTTGATTGGCACCGGTCTGATTCAACATCTGGCTCCAGAGGCGGAATTGGCGCGGGCGCGTGAGATTGTGACCGAGCTGGGCTTGAACAAGATAGGCAATGAGCGTGCTGGCAATTTGAGTGGTGGTCAGAAACGTCTCGTCGAGTTTGCACGTAT
The DNA here is from genome assembly GCA_027311145.1 of Ktedonobacterales bacterium. Lineage (GTDB taxonomy): Bacteria > Chloroflexota > Ktedonobacteria > Ktedonobacterales > Ktedonobacteraceae > DTNP01. The sequence continues at coordinate 15,242 of DAICZM010000025.1, read as the reverse complement.
TCGCATGGCACATCCCGATCTAGTCATTCTCGATGAGCCGATGGGTGGTGTGAACCCTGTGCTTGGCGAGCGCATGGCGCAAGCAATTGAGGGTTTTGTGGCCTCTGGAACTTCGGTCATTATTGTCGAGCATAACCTACCATTCATCGAACGAGTTGCACATCATGTCGTGGTGATGGCACAGGGCGAGGTAATTGCGGCTGGACCGTTTGATTCTCTCCGCTCAAATCAGGTCGTGATCGACGCATATCTTGGTGAGGTGACGGCATGAGAAATGAAGAAGACATTGTTCTGAGCGTTGAGGGTATTACGGCAGGCTATGGTGGCCCGCCAATTATCGACCAGGTACACATGAAGGCCCGGCGAGGTGAGATCACTGCGATTGTTGGACCCAATGGAGCTGGTAAATCGACCCTTTTGAAAGCTATCGCGGGCCTTATTCGCTCTGCTAGTGGGCGTGTGTTTGTTGAAGGGAAAGAGGTCACGGGTCAACCTGTGGAGAAACTCGTGCGCTATGGCATTGCTTATGTGCCACAGGTAGAGAATGTCTTTCCTGATCTCACGATTCGCGAAAATCTCGATATGGGCGGCTATGCTCGTAAGTCTGGTGTGAACGAGAGAATTGACCAACTGTTTGAACTCTTTCCCGATCTGAAAGTGTCATCGCATCGCAGGGCAAGCACGCTCAGCGGCGGGCAACGCACGATGCTAGCTTTGGCGCGTGGGCTGATGGTGGACCCAGCGGTTCTTATTCTCGATGAGCCAAGCGTTGGTCTATCTCCGAAGTTTCAAAGTTTGATCTGGGAGCGCATCGAGCAGATCCGCTCCACCAAAGTTTCGATTGTGATCGTCGAGCAGAATACCCGTGAGACCCTGCGTCATGCGCAATGGGCCTATGTATTGGTGCTGGGTCGCAATCGGCTGGAAGGTGCTGGACAAGACCTGCTACAGAATGAAGAAGTGATCAATCTCTATGTAGGTCGGCTTTCATAAATACAGGTCACGTGCAACAGATCAGCCCATCACACTTGCGGTGATGGGCTGATCTGTTGGATATAACACAATTGTTGTGCTGTCCAAATAGAGGCAAGGGACGTTTGCTCGTGCCGCGCTTCTGTTCCTGACATCTTCCCCTTTACGCCGCCGACGGGATAAATACAGCCCGTATGCAACAAATCAACCCATTACACTTGCGGTGATGGGTTGATTTGTTAGATGTAACAGTCTGGTGAATCGCGAGTGAGCATCTTGCGAAAATTATGGTGTGACGGCGGCCAGATCAGAGGCAGAAAGCAACATGACTTGTTGTTCCTGACCGTTGGTACTGACCTGGAAACCTCCATAAGGGCCGAATACGTTATGGTACTGGTTGTAGTTGAGGTCGCCACTTGCTCCATCGTAGTTGATTTTTTGGCCTGATTTGATGAGAGCCATACAATCTTTATACGTGTAGCAGGTAGTGCCAGGCGGGTTGGTCACTCCTAACATTGCTGCATTGATAGCGGTGCTATCAGTTGTATTGGCTTTATCGATGGCGAGAGCCAAACTGATGACAGAATCATAAGCATAGTTGGCGTTGGCCAGTGGCTGTACATTACTCCCGAAGCGGGCAACAAAGTACTGATTAAAGGCATCTGTGGCCTGTCCGGTGACTGACGTGCCATAGACCGAGGTGAGATGTGCATTGGCAGCAGCGTAGGTAACGGCCTTCAGATACTGGTCGCTACCAGTGATGTCAGTGCCTACGAACGGGATCGCCAGATTGTCCAGTTCTTTGAAGTTCTGGAAAAGGACAGCTGCCGTAGCGGGGTCAGTTTGCGTGAAAATCACATCAGGGTGCGCATTGATGATCTGCTGCACTTGGGTGCGATAAGAGGTCTGATCGGGAGCGACAGTGATATTGGCGACAATCTGGTGACCCATTTTTTGCCAGGTTGACTGAATTGGTTGAGCAAAGGTCTGCGCTGCAATATCCGAGTAGAAGAGCAGGGCGGCTTTTTGATAGCCCTTCTTATGGGCATAGAGGGCCATAGCGACACCTAGCTGGGAGTCAGATGGGCTATCGCGCCACAACCAGGCGTTGGTATTGTGGTCGAAGAGGGTGCTACCACCCTGGAATTCATCGACGACTTTGGCTGAGGTGATGATAGGAGCATCAGCATTGATCTCCTGTGTCTCTGGGCCGATAATGCCAACCATGTTTTGTGTTGCCAGGAGCTGTCGAAGCGCGGGAACGGAGTCTGCTTCGTCGCATTGCGTGTCGGAATGGGCTAGATTGAGCTGGCGACCAAGAATGCCTCCGGCATCATTGATGGCTTTTTGCGCCACCTGCGCACCTTGTAACATGGACTCTCCCAGGCTTGCCAGCGTTCCTGTGAAACAGGACAGGACGCCCATGGTGAGCGGTCCTGTACTTGTGCCAGAACCAGAAGAGGCTGTGCCGCATGCGGCCAATGTGAGAATGATGACCAGATAGCCAGACATGACCTTTAGAAGGCCGGGTCGCTTGCCCTTCCTACGGGCGTGCGTTCCGTTCACCGCTGCGGGATCGGCTGTACGCTCAGGGCATTGAGCAGATGTTTTTGTGATGGACACGTCTATTCCCTCCACAAATGAACACGATATACCATTGACACCCTCATTGTGCCAGACTGTTGCAATCTTTCTTCTGTTTTCCCTGTGTGACCTTCTCGTTCAGTGCGGAGATATATCCTATTGCACTTTTTACAAATACATCGAGGGGAGTGTTTCGGAAAAACATAAAAGATATGTCATAAGTATACGTGGTGCATATAAAAACGCCGTAAACACAGCCATCGAAATATAACTAAATGCATAACAATTTTGGATGAAGTTGGCTCCTAGTGAATAGTTGCCCGATTAACCCAGAAGTGTTCTCGTCTGATTGTGAGGATACCGTGAGATACCATCCTCGGTAGATGAGTATTTTGTGATCTGTCCAGTCTACACTCGTGATGGAACGCTCTTCGCTTACGGTAACTTGATGGCACAAAAAAGTATTGCGGAGCTTGGCAGAGAGCAAGAAGGGAAACGGTTCTTCTGAGAGAAAGGGCGTGTGCAAATGGATGCGGTGCGCTGGTATCACCACATAAGACAGTTATGGTGGAAACAGGAGCGAGACCCCCGACAACATAAAAGCGTGGTGTTGATTGGTTTGTTTATCCTTTTGACGCTGGCAAGTTGTGGACCGGGACCGATCATTGGTGGGAAAGGAACGCCCACGCCCACGTCTTCGCCTACATTCAGTCTGACGCCGACGCTTGCACCTACGAGCGTCCCAACGACGTCACCGACAGTTGTGCGTCCCTCTCCTACGCCAATCCCAAGCCCAACACCGACACCAACACTAATACCGACGCCTTCGCCGTGTCAAACGCCAGCAGGTGTGACACCCGTTTCTGCGCAAGAGGTTGACAATGGGAATACTGGTAATGCGCGGATAGCTCTCACCTTTGATGCGGGCGGGCCAGTAGGACCAGCTTCGCGCATCCTGGATATCCTTGCTCGCCATCAGTTGCACACGACCTGGTTTTTGACAGGCCAGTGGGCTGCACAGAATCCCTCGCTTGTTCGGCGAGTACAACAAGAGAGCCACGAAATCGGCAGCCATAGCATGACTCATCCCGATCTGACCACGCTCTCCGATCCTCAGGTCTGCAATGAACTTACCCAAGCTGATCTGACCATTGCATCAATAACCGGTCAAAGTACTCGTCCTTACTTTCGTCCGCCTTATGGGGCACGCAACGATCATGTTCGACAGCTTGTTGCCAGCTTGGGCTATCATACTGTCTATTGGACGATTGACACTATCGATTGGAGAGCGGACGCCACGCCGCAAACGATTACTGAGCGTGTGATGAGTCATTTGAGCAATGGAGCAATCATTTTAATGCATGCGGGTAGCGAGGTTGAGGCGCAAACACTCGATCAGCTGATTCCGCTGATCCAGCAAAAAGGCTATCAGATTGTGACCTTGACGCAATTGCTTCAGTGACGGCGTCCAAATTCTTGGGTGTGATGTCTACCCAAAAGAGGAAAGAGCCTATCACGGAATTTATCAGGTGATAGGCTTTACGTTTGTTGTCAGGCTGAGAGACGCGTGGCGGTTTTTGCCAGCACTTCATCAATCTGTTGGAGCAGGCGTTGTGTGTTAGCAAAGCCATAATTGACGGCATGGGCCTGTCCAACAGCGTCTAAGATCACTGTGCTGGGGACCGTGAGGACATGATAGGTTTGGACAAGGGCGGTTTCTGTCGTGGCATCGACTTCGACCACGTCGACCATGTCACCACGTGCAGCCAGGACCCGTTGCAGCGCGGGAGTTTGCAGTTGATGGCATTGGCGACAATCCTCGCTACTAAAAGCTAGAATACGCACAGGTGATCCCATGTGTTCTAATGATTGATCGTTGGAGGTTGCTTGTGTGGCGAGTGGTGCTGCTACCAGCGCACGCTGGCGTTGCCTTTCGACAAAACTTTTCCCTGCTTGCACGAGCAACCAGGCTGCAACGCCAACTAGTAAGACAATGCCCAGACGTAGTATCGCTTCTTGCATCGTGATTTTACACTCCTCGCCAGCGGAAGGTGCCTGTATAGCGCACACGTGGCAAGATGCCCAGACGCCCCAGGTGATAATAGACAAAGCAGCCTGCGCAGAAGCCGACCGTCAAGTTAATGGCGGCTAGCACAAGGACGATCAAGTCAAGTGCCCACCCAAGTGTTGTGACGTGGGTAAGAAACAGCACGAGTGTGGCAGCAACGAGAAACACTGCGCCAACGCCTTGTGCGAAACGATGAGGTGCGGGATCATCTTCTACAATGTGAGGCTTGAGCAAAGCGAGCGGCACAACAATACTCTTGTAGAGTAAGCGGTATGGACTGCTTGTGGGAGCCAGCGCACTCCACACCATGATGATTGCTGCGATCAGCACGATGATAGGCTGATTGAAGATAAAGGCCAGGGCAGTCAGTAGGACTGTGCCGCCCTGTGAAAACTTGCTGAGATGAGTGTCTACACGCAGTGCGATAGGTGCAGTGCTTGTGGTCTCCATTGGGTCAAACTCCTACAAACGGCTATGCCAGATTCGGCATGGATAGCATGAGAACAATTTACAAGTAAACTTTGTTGATAAACTAAGTAAACAACAAAAAATAGATACTGTCAAGGAGTGGTAGTGGGCAAAATCACTTGACATCTTGGGGCATCAGGCGTGCTTAATAGAAACAACACATTGAGAGTGCTAACAATTCCTGAGCGTGTTGTCCAAGATTGATAGTTGGCTATCAACAGGAACACAATGATGCTTTGGAAAGACGGTTTGCTCGAAAGGAATAGTTTATGCAGTCACGTATACAGGAACTGGTGAGTCAGATGACGCTGGAAGAGAAAGTGTCGTTGACAATTGGGCAGGACTTCTGGCATACAAATGGTGTCGAGCGTCTCGGCGTTCCCTCAATTACTGTCCATGATGGTCCGAGTGGCTTGCGCAAGCCGCTACCAAGGGATGAGATGGGTATTGCCGCCGTTCCTGCGACCTGTTTCCCTTCCGCATCGGCCCTGGCCTCATCCTGGGATGTATCTCTGGCGGAAGCTATAGGACAGGCTATTGCCGACGAATGTCAGGCCATGGACGTACAGGTAGTGCTTGGGCCGGGCGTAAATATCAAGCGCACACCACTGGGTGGACGTAGCTTTGAATATTATTCGGAAGACCCTGTGCTGGCTGGTGAGATGGGTAGCGCGTTTGTACAAGGTGTGCAAAGCAGGGGCGTGGGAACCTCACTCAAACATTTTGCTTGTAATAATCAGGAGTTTGAGCGCATGACAATCAGTGCGGAGATTGATGCGCGCACACTGCGCGAGATCTATCTTCCGGCCTTCGAGCGTGTGGTGAAAAAGGCGCGTCCCTGGACGATTATGGGGGCATATAACAAAATAAATGGGACATATGCCTGCGAGAATCCTCATCTACTGCGGACTATTTTAAAAAAAGAGTGGGGCTATGAAGGGGTTTTGGTCTCGGACTGGGGAGCCGTGAACGATAAAGCAAAGGCACTTGCGGCTGGTCTGGACCTGGAGATGCCGGGGCGACCGGGCAATCATACGGAAGAAATTGTCCAACTGGTGAGAAGCGGTCAACTGGCTGAAGCGGCGATTGACGAGGCGGCGGCGCGTATGCTGGAACTGGTTTTCCAGGCAGTAGAACAGCACAAGGCGAACGTAACGTTTGATCCACAAGAGCACCATGCGCTGGCACGTAAAGCGGCTGCTGAATCGATGGTCTTGTTGAAAAACGAGCATGAGATGCTTCCACTCACCGAAGCTGCTCTGAGTTCGGTTGCGATTATCGGACGCTTCGCGCAAGAGCCACGCTACCAGGGTGGCGGTAGCGCGCACGTCACCGCCACGCAGGTTGATACTTCCTATGCTGAACTTCAGCGTGTGCTTGCTGGTAAAGGACAGATCGCTTATGCTGAGGGCTATGCCGAAGATGGGCAGATGAGCGAGGAAATGTTGCAGGAAGCGATGGCCGCTGCTCAAGCCGCGAAAACAGCTATCGTCTTTGTGGGCCTGCTTGACAAAGAAGAGACCGAGGGTAATGATCGCAGCACCATCGACATGTCTGCAACGCTTAATCGCCTGGTGACTGAGATTTGCCGTGTGCAGCCCGCTACTGTTGTTGTTCTCTGTAATGGTTCTGCGATTGCTATGCCTTGGATCGATGCTGCTGGTGCTGTGCTGGAAGCTGGTTTGGGTGGACAGGCTGTTGGTAGCGCGATTGTCGATGTGTTGCTCGGCAAGGTCAATCCCTCTGGCAAACTAGCTGAGACCTTCCCGATGCGTCTGGAAGACACGCCTGCCTATTTAAACTATCCTGGTGAAGAGGGCTATGTGCGCTATGGTGAGGGACTTTTTGTCGGCTATAGGTATTATGACAAGAAGAAGATCGCGCCAATGTTTCCCTTTGGCTATGGCCTGTCCTATACCACCTTCGAGTACACTGGTCTGAGCGTTAGCAAAGCGGAGATTACGGATAGCGAGACGCTTGCTGTGACGGTGACGGTGCGCAACAGTGGGGCACGGGCGGGCAAAGAGATTGTACAACTCTACGTGCGCGATGTGGAGTCGCGTCTGGTACGGCCCGTTAAGGAACTGAAAGCATTTGCGAAGGTGGAGCTTGCCCCAGGTGAGGAAAAAGCCGTGCAGATGACGCTGGAGCCACGCGATTTTGCCTATTATGACAGTGAGCAGCAGCGTTGGTATATCGAGTCTGGTACATTTGAAGTGCTTGTTGGCAGCTCAAGCGCGTATATAGAGCTGCAAACGACGGTGCTGATGCACTCCGCGTCAGATATTCCCCATTTTAACAAACTGCAATCGATTGCCCACTTCCTGCGCCATCCCAAAGCTCACGCGGTGATAGTTGAGCAGTTTAAGGGAACTCCGCTCGAAATGTTCCTGCATCACGAGTTTCTTGTCTCTATCCCTTTGATCAAACTCAGCTCGTTTGGTGCTGTCTCCGAGGAAACCATCAATGGGATTGTAGAGAAGGTCAATCACGCTGTACGGGCGCGCTAGCTGGCAACCTTTCAATGGCGAAGGAATAGCAGAATGAGTATTACCCATTCCAACGATAAGCAGATGCAGGAAACGCTTTTGTCGCTTGCTCCATCTGCACAATCAATGCCTACATCGGCGACGCTTGCGATCAACGAGGCGGTAGCACAACGTCGTGCTACTGGGCGCGAGACGCTGCATCTCGGTTTTGGTGAGGCTTCTTTTCCCTTGCATCCATCGCTAAAAAATGCTTTGAGCGAAGCTGCGCGGGCAACAGGCTATGCTCCCGTGCAGGGCTTGCCCGCTTTGCGTCAGGCAATCGCCGCGTACCTGACGCGCGAACGTGGGCTATCTTGTTCTCAAGAACAGGTGATTGTGGCTCCTGGGAGTAAGCCGCTGCTGTATGGACTGTTGCAGGTGCTGGACGGCGATGTTTTGCTGCCTGTGCCCTCGTGGGTCAGCTATGGGCCGCAGGCGCGTCTGGCTGAGCGGCGCGTCATTGACGTACAGACAGAGCCGACTGACCATCACCGCTTAACACCCGCTGCGTTGACGCGCGCGGTAGAGCAGGCGCGGAGCGATGGTGCGCGTCCGCGTATCCTGATCGTCAACACGCCGAGCAATCCAACGGGTAGCATGTTTGAACGCGCTGATGTAGAGGCTTTAGCGCATTGGGCGCGTGCCAACGGTATCGTGCTGATTAGCGATGAGATTTACGCAGAGTTAGCGCATGGCTGGCGTGAGCATGTCTCGCCAGCACAATTTTATCCAGAGGGCTGTATCATCACGGGTGGTCTCTCGAAGGCCTTTTCTGCTGGCGGCTGGCGGCTTGGCTATGCCGTCTTGCCATCCACGCCAGCAGGTAGGCAGGTGATGAATGCGTTGCGTGGCCTGGCAAGTGAGATCTGGTCATCGGCCTCTACGCCAGTGCAACAGGCCGCGCTTGTCGCCTTTAGTGCCGATGATTCGATCAAACGCTATGTACAGAACTCTACCGTGTTGTATCGCTACGTGGCTAATCAACTGTATGAGACGCTGACACAATTGGGTGTGCTTTGTGCGCGTCCAGCGGGAGCCTTCTATCTCTATCCCGATTTTGCTCCCTGGCGAGACGCGCTCCAGAAAGTGGGCGTTGAGACGAGCCAGGATTTAGCCCATTATCTGCTCGATAGATGGGATATCGCGACGCTGCCAGGGTCGGCGTTTGGCGAGCATCCATCGGCTCTGCGTTTACGCCTCGCGACCAGCATGTTGTGTTTGCCCGATGCACATACGACGATAGCGCAGAGTGAGGCAACCCTCTGGCAGTTGCTCGCTCATGCTGAGACGCTTGTGGCAGGCAAGGAGAGCGAGCAACTCTCATTGCCGCTGCTTGCGCGTGTGCAGACACGCTGGCAGGAGGTGATACAGGCCCTGCATGCTTTATAGCTCGCTGGGCAGATCAATCTCGTCCAGCGAGATCACGCCTTCTATTTCGTCCTACTTTTCAATGCGTGCTACAATACTAAAAGTAATAAGAAATATGTACTATGCTATGTTGTATCATACAGGACGGAGTTATTTCTATGCCATTTGGTTTAAGTAGTGTCTGGCCTTGGCGTCCAGCGATCATTCTTCTTCTGCTTGTGCTGTGTATTTTGTATGTCTGGCGGCTGCGGGCGGTGCGCCAAAAGCAGGCCGATGTGCATATTTCGCGCTGGCGTGTCTTCTCATTCTTTTTTGGCATCTTGCTGATGGCGTTGGCGTTGTTGACGCCATTGGATACAATCGCACGCACACAACTGTTTCTCGCGCATATGATTCAGGTTATCATACTCACAACATTTTGCGCTCCACTGATATTGATTGGTACACCAGAAGCACTGTTGCGCCCAGCAATGAATGTGCCTGTAGCACGTGGACTGGCACGCCTTTTGACGCTGCCATTGGCCGACTCGATCATTTTTAATCTGGTCTTTCTGCTCTGGCATGCCCCGCTCATCTATCATGCAGCTCTGAGGAACGAATCCTGGTATCAGGTGGAGATGGTCAGTATTTTTCTGGTTTCACTTCTCAACTGGTGGCCTATTGTTGGCTCGGTTCATGAATATCGGCGTCTGGGCTATCCAATGCAAATTCTCTACACCTTTTTTGATGGCTTGCCAATTGATACGCTCGCCTTTGTGCTGGTCTACACGGGCGTCGTTATTTACCCATATTATGCAATTCCTGCGCAATTGGGCATTTCTACCAATGCCGATCAGGCAGCAGCGGGCGCGTTGCTCTTATTGCCGGGTGTAGTCGATTTCATTGTAATGTCGCCGTTGTTTTTTAGATGGCTCGAACATATGGAGCGGCAAACACGTCTTGCGGACCAGCGGCGGCAAGCGTTGCTGGAAGAGCAAGAAGAGGAAATCGTGCTGTACGATGGCACGGGCGATGCTAAATGGGGCGAAAATTTCTGAAGGGCCGTCAGGCTCGCCAGAGACAATGCTGCTTGATGGCTAATTCTAGGCGGCGTTCATACTCACTGCGCGGAATCTCGCTCACGCCCAATGTTGCAAGGTGTGGGGTCAGAAATTGAGTATCATGCAAGGTATAGCCACGCGCACGCAGGTGTTCGACAAGGGCGACGAGACAAACCTTCGAGGCATCAGTTGCGTATGAAAACATGCTCTCGCCCATAAAGGCTGCTCCAAGTGTGATGCCATAGAGTCCACCAACGAGTTGCCCATCCTTCCAAGCCTCCACGCTATGGGCGAGATTGCAGCGGTGAAGATAGGTATACGTTTTGATAAATTCCTCATTAATCCAGGTTTCTTCTCGACTGCCACAAGAACGCATGACCTGCTCAAACGCGCAATCCATGCGTATCTCATATATTCCTTTACGGATAGTTGCTCGTAAAGAACGTGAGATATGCAAATGCGCATGTTCCAGGATGGCGCGTGGATCAGGGGCATACCAGTGAATCTCACCATTTTCATCGGCCATTGGGAAGATACCCTGGCTGTATGCCCAGACCACCTTGTTTGGCTCTAGTGGGTGTGAGTGCCCCATAGCCCCTCATCGCTCTCTGCATGGCGTGCGAACCATTTTAAATAGGGCACTAAGCGTGGCTGTACGCTTTGCACCATGTCTATATCTTCATTGTTAAGCGGTTTGATAAGCAACAGGATGCCAATGCAGAGAACGAGAAAGAGCAAGCCTGACACGATCAGCAGGGTGCGGCTGTTGGGATGCCAGAGTAAACTGGGCAGGGAGGCAAGCGTCGAAGCGGCGATAAAGCGCAAGGTAAAGCCGAGTGGATACTTGCGTGGCAAGTCGCGCCATAAAAAGAGTAGCAAGAGGAGTCCAGTCACGGTTTTGGCAATGCCATCGGCAATCAGCGCGCCAGCTGGCCCAAAACGTGGAACGAGCGCGATACCGGTGAGAATGACAACAGCCAGACCAATCCATTGTGCGAGAACGACGAGACGAGGTTTGCCGATGACGTACAGTGTTGATTGATGGATGGTTGTGCCAAGCACACGGACAAGGGTATTAAAGAAGAGAAAGATAGCGAAAAGTGGGCCAACAGGATCGTATCTAGTACCATAGATGGCGTGTGTGATGTTGCTGGCATTAAACATGCAGAAGATGAGGAGTGGGGCAACCAACAAGGTCTCGATTTTGATTAAGATTTGCCAGGAACGGGCCAGACGTTGGCGATTTTGTCCTACGAAGGAGGCTGCCAGTGCGGAACCGCCAACGCCAACGAAACCCGCTACTAAGAGGAGATTGGCGGAGTCAGCAAGCTGAAAGGAAAGGTTGAAATAGCCAATCTGAACGAGCGAGATAGTGAAATAGCCGAGCAGCAAGATGGATGTCTGCTTGAAGAGCGCACCATTGACGATATTGGTGAGCCATGCAGAGAGACCGAGTCTGAAGACAGGGCGTAGTGGTTGTGTGTAGGCGGTCTTCGGTGTGAACAGCAATGGTGCTAACCAGATCACAAAGGCGGCTGAACTGACCAATGAGACGAGAGCGAGCATCCAGAGTAGGCCGTTGACGGTCCATCCTAGTTGCAAGACGACGAAACCAAAGGCAAGCATGGCAACTTGAGCTAAGCCGTTGACCACAAGTACAATGCGCATGCGCATCACGCCTGCGCAGACGGCGGAAAGCAGGTTATTGATGCCGTTGCCAAAAACATAGAAAGCGATAGGTGTAATATGTGAGAGGAGTAAAGGGTCTTTCATGTTTTTGGCAATAGTAGCGGTCCCACTGATAGGAATGTGGGCAATAATCGTTGCTAGCACAGGCATGCCAAAGAGCATAATTCCCGCGCTCACAATGAGGACGAAGAGCCGTACTGAGAGCAATTGGCGGATGAAATGGGCGGCGGCCCCTTGTCCATGTTCGGCTAGCACTCTGGGAACGTAGGTTGTAATGGCATCTTCAATCCCAAAGGCCACGATATAGGCGACAGTATTGAATGCTGAGAGCGCAATTGCAAAAATCCCATATTCGACTGTTGAGAGGCTACGCGTGATGATGATGGTCAAAAAGAACCATGAGAGAAAGAACCAGAGTCCATAGACCTGATTGATGAAGTAGCTACTGGGTGTGCGCTGGAGAAGGGAACGTGCTGCATTATCGCTCGCTGCGCTTGTCTCTGACTCAGATGGGTGTGGTATTGCTGTTGCTGGCGGTTGCGTCAGTAGCGATGGTGGCAGTGCGGTTGGTGAAGGCAGTTGATCGGCATTGATCGCTGTCACGCTATGGCTTTGTGGGCTAATTTCGTTGGCTTCATCCCAACTGTGAGCGTTTTTCACGTCATTGTTCTCCACTACTAGATTGTTTTTGCTTATTTGTTCTGGTAGACGAACGAGTTTTAAGGGACGTAATGGCATCTTATTCATCATATCTAACGCTAGTATGCACGAAATTTTACTGAATTTTAAGTAGGTGGCGTCCTAGCCACCCAATTGCCCCTAATGCTGCAAATAGTTCTAGTACGCTGACATTTGCGGTCACATGATCGGGCGATACCAGATAGAATACGCCAACTTTTAGCGTAGCAGCAATTACAAATAGGCCAAGGCCAATCCAGGCAGGGAGCGTAGCGTAGAGCAAAGCGCGTTGCCAGTTGCGAGATAAGAAACCAAGAATGGTTGGCGTGATATAAATAAGAGTAGTTATCACGGGTGCAAGCATGGGCGGGAAAGGGCCGTCCAGGGCAGCATTGGGTGCTTGTGGCAGGATGCGTGTCCAAAGTTGGGCGGGAACCAAGGCAAGGGTGACCAGCAATGTTTCCAGCACAAGTAGCCCAATGGTGAGTAGAAACAGATTACGCTCCTTGCCCGCCTGCGGGATATTCAAGTGTAGCATTGTTAAACCTCTTCGTCAAACCTGATTAGTGAGTAGGAATAGGCAGTAGGCCCATAGCATATTTGAGTAATAAGATGCGGCGTACGGAGTCGTCAATGCGCTGCTGTGTGATGCTGCCCGCATTGATAGCCTGTTGAATGCCACCGAGCATTGCGGCAACATCGTTGGGCGAGGCCGCTCCCATGAGGAGATCGTCGCCAGCCTCAATCGCCAGTGCGGCGGCCTGTGCCTCTGTATAATATGCTGTGATACCTGCCATGGTCAGGCTATCTGTCATGATAACACCTTGAAAGCCGAATTGCTGGCGTAAAATGCCGGTAATCAGCTTATAGGAGAGCGATGAGGGTATGCTGCCGTCGACAGCCGTGACAATTTCGTGAGTTACCATGATGGCATGAACGTTGCCCTGTTGGATGAGTTGCTGGTAGGGCTGCCAATCGATCTGTTCCAGGTCGGCGAGTGAACGGGTGAGATGCGGAATGCCCAGGTGGGGGTCAACACCAACATCACCGAGACCGGGGAAATGTTTGAGCGTGCCGAGTACTTTGCCGCTTTGCTGTAGGCCTTGCAGATAGGCCCCTGCCATCGTTGTGACGACCGCTGGCGTGTTTCCAAACGTCCGGTCGTACATTTGTGGATTGTAGACATTGGTGACATCTACAACGGGGGCAAGATTAAGATTGATGCCGTAGGATGCTAGGTCTTGTGCATCTTGTATGCCAGCAGCCTTTGCTTGCGCTGGATCGTTAGTTGCACCGATGGTTGCTGCTGCCGGACGTGGTCCATCGAGATTGAGCAGACGATCTACTGTTCCACCTTCCTGATCGATAGCGATGGCAAGCGGCAGTGAGCTATTGCTTTGCATTTGTGCTGTCAGGCTAGTCAATTGTTGTTTGCTCTGGACATTGCCATTGGCCGTGAAAATGAGCACAGCTCCAATGTTGTATTGCGTAATCATTGCGCTAAGATCAGACGAATAGGTTGGGCCAACAAACTGTATGAGCATCATCTGCCCCAATTTTTGAGCGAGACTCATATGGTTGATAATCAGATTGATATATTGTGTTGGTGTCATAGGGGTTGGTGTGCTGGCACTTGCTCCTGGTGTTGCATGTTGTGTGAGCTGTTGCGCGACGCTTTTGAGTAGGTTAGTATTATTTGCGGGGGACCCATGCAGCACATATGCCCACCCTTGTGTACCGAGAAATTGACTTGGTCCACTGATTATTTGAACAACGATGACACCTAAAAGCATGATTAATAGCAGAGCATGTGGACGTGTCCATGTTTTCTGTTGTATTGGCGGAAAAGATACCCGGCTTGTCTCAGGGGCCATATGGGCAGCTACTTGAGGTGGTAGTGCGCTAGGCATGCTGATGTGTGTATCAATATCCGCAAGAGCTTGTTGATTGGTGATGGCGACCTCAATAGCTGTTTGCATGAGAGGCGTGACGCTATGAGATGTAGCTAGTGCATCATGTGCAGCAGGAATGACGAGCACTGGTGTATCTGATGCATCGTACTCTATATTCGATGCTTGTACAACATTGTTTCCCGTCGAAACATGTGTAGATGCAGGCTCTGCTATGACGGCAGGTCTCTTTTGCGTTATTTGATTTTCTTCGGTATATTCCTGTATGGTTAGTGGCGTGAGCTGGGTAGATTCCACAAAATAACCTCTCTTATAGAGCAGAAATATGTATAACATTGCATCAAAAAAATAATAGATAACCTTATTATACGAACGCATCATCCGCAAAGGTTGTAACAGACTGTGACATTAAGTTAATCACAGAGAAGATGCCGTGTGCAAGGCGGGGCGTGGGGGCATGGGGTATGTATGCTCCGGCGTGTCTTTTTTAAGAAGTCATGCTGCTTGTTTGAGGAAACGACTTACGTTATACTGTCTATACCGCAATACTAGATTGGAAGGGGTGATAGCAACTATGGTACAGGAACAGCAGATGGAAATGCTGGAGCAGAAGCAAGAGAAGATGGCAATGTTGTCAGGAATGTCGCGTGCAATGTTGCTCATGAGCCTGCTTGTTGGTGCTATTTTGCTAGTTTTTTTTCTGGTAATGGAGCTCCTCCTTGTTTTGGTGTTTCATCTTGGGCATGGAGTAAACAACATAGGGGCTTTTTTGGCATTTTTATTTAGCACGCCGCTTTTTGTGCTTTTGCCGCTGTTGGCGTTTGTGTTAGGGATAGGCATCTCTTTATGGGGAATGCGCCCGTTAGCTTTTATACTGTATTTACGGAATGTACACACATCTCAAGAATGTTATCAAAAAAATTATATACCGTTAATT
>DAICZM010000259.1 GCA_027311145.1 Ktedonobacterales bacterium | reverse complement strand
GCATGCGAATTACACGCCCACCAGCCGCTCCAACCGTCTCATCGCGGTAGGTTGCAACTAACGCTTCCAGCCAGCCCACTTGCACCATCGAGTCATCATCAATGAAAGCAATCACCTCACCTGTTGAAGCAGCAATACCAGCATTGCGCGCTTGAGGCATATTATTGCGTTGCCCACGTAAGCGTACCGACGTCACAGTGGGATACTGGGCAACCACCGCTTCGCTGCTATCATCCGAGGAGCTATCTACGACAATAACCTCTTTCCGCGCATAAGGCTGAGCAAACACGCGCTCAAGACAGTGTTTAAGTAAAAAAGGACGGTTACAGGTGATAATAATGATACTTACCAAAGGCTCGATCATGACACTTTTCTCCTGGTAAATCTGGCTCGGATCGTATTAAAGACGATGATATCTTCTTCGCTAAAGCGGAAAACGGCGAGCAGAGCAGCATAGACAATCAGAAATGGAATAATCAGAGCCAGCACATGGAAGAACGCCTCATGTCCATAGTCAGTATGAACAAGATGAGTCAGGCCAAAACCAACGAGCGCGGCCCCTATACCAGCAATAATCGGTTTGAACATATCCCAACGATAGGGGTGCATTTTCATAAAGATAAACACTTCTATTAAACCCACAATATTAAGAATAATTACCGTCAAGGCCGCCGCCAGGGCTGCACCGATAATACCGAGATGCGGAATAAACAAGAGGGCAAGACTCACATTCACGACAACCGTAGTGACCGTATTAATAAGGATAATCCTTGGCCGCCCAGTCATCACCAGCAGATAGTTCACCGAGCCAACACCCGCATCAACCAGATTGCCTAATGACAGCAGGATCAGGACCAGACCGGCCTCCGTGTATGCCTTACCAAAGACGCCGAGAATTGCCTCATGATAGACCAAGAAACAGAGAAAGACGGGCCAACTGAGCGAGAATGACCACTTTGTGACGATTTTAAACATATTCTCCAACTGTTTATGCTCGCCACGTGCATGATATTCAGCAATGACTGGTGAAAAAATCGCATTGAGCGCGATCAAGGGGGCAACGACAAAGTAACTGACGCGATCAGCCGCCCCATAGAAGGCGAGTTGACTCTGCGCTGCCAGTGCCCCCAGAAAGAGGACATCGGTCGAGTTCAATATATTGCGAATCATCGAATTAAAGAACATGGGCAACGCAAAACGTCCCCATGTCTTGAGATCATACTGCGGTTTGACCTCCTGCACGATTTTGCGATTGGCCTTGCGCAGGAAGATATAACCCGCCATTGTCGAGGCCAGATAGCCGATCACGGTCGCAAAAATCAAGGCCTCTAGTTTGAGACCCAATTTGTAAAAAACAACCAAGAGCAACAATGTCAAGCCAGGTTGAATTAAACGATCTACATACACTTTCCACTTAATTGCTTTAGCCGCTTGCAAGCCAGCGGCAATCACGAGTTGCAAGCCAATTAATGGCACAAGCAGTGCAGCCTCTCTAAAAGGCAAGACATACTCAGCTTCTTTGAAGACCACATCAGCCAATGTGGGAGCAGTGAAAAAGAACACAGCACCCCAGATCAGGCCAGAGACCAGAGCAACTGCAACGGAAAAGCGCAATAGGCCCGCTGCCAATGAGCGTTGTTTGGTCGAGCGATAGTTGGCAAGAAAGCGCAATAGCACGCTATCCAAACCCAGCTTCGCAGCGTAACCCAACACGGTCACAACCGTGTTTGCCTCCACAAACGTGCCGTAGACAGCAGGGGCAAAGAGATTGGTCATCAACACGGTAATGACATAGCGCAAGATAGAGGAGACCAGATCGCCCACGCCGGCAATAGCGGCCCCACCAGCCGTGCTGGCAACCGCTTGGCGTTTTTCCGCCGCCGCTTTCGCCTGTTGATCGTCGCTGATCGTCTGAGAAATTGGGGGAGCGAATAACGTAGAGGGCAACCGCTGCGTCTTTTGTAGTGCGATATCCTCCACCCAAGCACTAATCACGTTTTCTTGTTGAGAAACCGCTCCATCGCGCATGGGGACCGCCAGAGCAACCATCGTGTCATATAGCGACCACATATCGCGACCGACCAGATTCCGTTCTACCGCTGGGTGCTGAACCTCAATACCGTGCGCAGGGGTCTCCGTCCGTAACAATCTATTGCGCCTGACAAAGCGTCGCGGCCCGCGTGTACGACGTGGCGTATCTGCTACAGATGTTGGCTCGACATGAGAGAGCAGATGACGCTGGAGCAGGCTCTTATGCCGCAACGCCTGATTTACGCTAGGCAAACCATATAAACGAGGGTGAATCACATAGAGATCAGAGACATCGCCCGCGTGCGTCAGATCGGGCATTTCATGAGCAAGTGGCGCAGTATGCCCAGCCTCTTCTCGCAAGCCATTCTGCATATTGCGCACAATTTCTTCCGTGACAACAGATGCAGTGCCAGCGGCGGGCAGCGTTGGGACGCCTTGCTGCGTTTCACGCGTTTCGCCAAATTCGCCACGATTTCCGA
Organism: Ktedonobacterales bacterium; assembly: GCA_027311145.1. GTDB lineage: Bacteria > Chloroflexota > Ktedonobacteria > Ktedonobacterales > Ktedonobacteraceae > DTNP01. Next base: position 4,217 of record DAICZM010000259.1, on the reverse strand, counting down.
ACGAAGAAGAATCCATATAGCTCTTGTATCCCTGTCTCTATGGAACATACTCAGCTTCATGTGTAATGCCAGATCGGATCACACAGACACCCTCTTTCCTGCCCTGAGTGCGCTAGCAGTAGACGCGACAGCGTCGTTGGGCAAGGATTACAACACCTTTAACCCAGATAGCCTAGATCGCGTAAGCGGTCCACAATCATCCCTTCTTCCTCATCGGACAGCAAATCTTTTTCATCATCTGCATACTGGACTGGATTCTGCTGCTGATACGCACTAGTAAACAGCGACAAAAGTACTTCGCCCTCGACGCCATAGGGCACGGGTTGTTGCAAGAGATACATCACGTTTGGCATCACATCAACCAGACGAGCATGGGCATGCTGTCCCGCCACCAATGAAGGTCCGTGTAGCAATAAGCGTCCATAAGCACTTTGTGGTACACTCGCTATGGGCGCATTGGTAAGTGACAACACGCTTTGTCCGTCAAAGTCAAGCGCAAAAGATTGAGCAGACACCGCATAGCCCGGGCGATACACGACAATCAGGTCTGGAGCTTTGAAGAGATAATCACCGCTGTAGAGATCTTCTTTCCTAAAGACCTGCGCAACGACCTTCTCGTGTGTCTGTGGGTCATGCCAGTTGGTTTGCAGCTCGCGTATAATAGCATCACACACTTCGCGATATTCACGGCCCGCGCTGACGATACCCTGTGGCTCGCGTCCACGCATGTTCACCCAGACTTGCCCATTGCCAAGCCCGTAGGCCAACGTCTCTGTCCAGACAATCGCAGATGGCTGACGTGGCGTGCCAACCTCTAAAAGGCCAACATCGACCAGGAAATCATTGAGGTTGACGTGTGCATGCGGGATTCCGGCCCAGACATCCGTCAACACACCCAGATGAGCTTCTGGTTTTGCCAAAACTTGCCAACGTGCTACAAACGCACTAAGTTCATCATTGGTGTAAGTGCCAGCCGCACGCACCCGCAACACGGCAAGATCATAGCTCTGGCCTGCCAATTGCTCGACATCGGCTAGATGGGTAATATCTAATGACGTCACGGCCAACTTGCGCATGCGTGCCACGTCTGGCAACGTGCGACCAAGCGCACCATCTGGCACAGCAGATTCCGCAAGCACACGATAGCCCTCAGGCCGCACGGCATCAAAACGCCCAAAGCCACCCGCACTCATGCCTGTCAGGACCTGATAATCGCACTGACCCGGCTCGCTCACGGGCAAAGGAGCTAAGCGCACATCACATCCTTGCTGCATCAGCGAGGCCAACGCGGGAATTGCCTGCAATCGTTCAGGGTCTATTTCTGCAAGCCATAGCAGATAAAATGAATTTTTCACGAATACTCCTCAATAGAAAAACGGTTGCACTGTTTACTCAGCTTTTTATGCACAACTCAGCGACCCACCACGCGCTCTATCATAGCAGAGTTAAGTGGGAGACACATGCAGATCGCGTCAAGGTTTGGTTAACAAATCCCCATTGGCATGAAGATTTCTCAATTCCTCTGTATAGGTACGTTGCCAAAAGCTACTCAAACAACGTTACATTACAGTCATCGACGTTTGGATACTATTTTGCTCTCCATCGGCGAGCGTCACCAGAATGACCAGAGGCCAGCTTCCAGCAAGCGCATGTGTGCCAATATGCCAATTCCAGGCCGCCAAGCCATTCGTATCAGAAACACTTTTCAAATATTTTATCGGTATACCCGGCCCGCTATTTAATGTCATCACACACAACACTCCTGGTGCTGTCGTGATTGCCAGAGCCATATTTTGCCCTGGATAAGCCCGCAACACGGTCTGCGTGCTGAGCAGGGTAATTGGTGGGAAAATAACTGTCACTTGGATGGTCGTCGTCATTCGCGCACCAGCAGGCAGAGAAGCAGTGATTTTCAGGGGCCAGCTTCCTGTATGGGCACTCTTATCGATCACCCAGGTCCAATCTGCCATGCCCTGTGCATCTGCGGTGTGAGGCACAATCCCAATATTTGCACTGGATAGACCTGAGCCATAGGAGACCGTAAATACGCATAGGGCATATGGACTGGTCACAACCACCATATGCATCTGGCCGCCAGGAAATCCACTTAACTGTGATTGGGCAGCGAGCAGTTTGATAGGGGCGATCTGTGTCTTGGCAGTGCCACCAGTACTACTCGTCGTATCTGTTGGCGTTAAGTCGGCCTGGCTCAATGGATGGGCCGAAGGAGCAGGGGTTCCACAAGCCGCCAAAAAGAGTAGTAGAGCGATAGGAGCCAGACAAAAAAATGTGCGGCGTTTTGTTGGTCGCTCAAGACAGGTATTTCTTAACGCACATCCCATAAGTGACGTTCCTCCACAAAAGAGTTTTATAGTATTCATCGGTCGTTATTTGCATCTTCTTTTGCTGCATACTACATCATGTATGCCCGCTCACGACAAATAGGGATAGGATGGTTAGTACTTTCGGGCTACTCACTGTCACATGGCATGGCTATAGGCAACAACTAGCACATGGCACGCCTCTTGCAAGCATCATAACGGAACACGCATCGTTTGACAAGTAGATTGCCAACATTCACCACTTGAGCCGATAATGAGAAAGAGATGACCATCGGGCTAGCCTGAACTTGTTATCAATAATAGTTGAGGTATTTTGCGGTAAGATAGAGATAGCGAGCATATCGCTTCAATGACCCACCAATGGGGAGGAGTTTCTGCGGTGAAATTATTGCAAGTCGTCTGGAATTTTCCAGACACCGTGATGCAACCCTTTGATATGTATTATTTTTACTGGCCCGTCCGTGAGGCTATTGCGCGCGGTTGGGCAGCCGAAGTTTTAACTTTTCAGGTCCAGAACTCACAAGCAGCATACGAGACCATCGACGGCATCACGATCCATCGCTGTCCTGCCAACGGACGCAAAGGCCGCCCATTTTCTTGGGCATTTATCCATGCGTTACTAACAACCGATGCCGATATCATTCACTGTCACGGCTATGGGGAGGGTCGCAGCGAAATAGCCTTGCTGATTGGGCGTCTACGCGGCATTCCCGTCGTCTTTACACCACATTTCCATGTCTATCCACAAAAACGTGTATTGCGCGAGATATACGATGTTACCGTAGGACGCTTTATGTTTAACCTCAGTAGCCGTGTTGTCGCATTTACAGAGTATACGAGCCAGCAGCTACAGGCACGTGGCGTGCGCCCAGAGAAGATCAGCATTATCCCCCACGTGTCACGCCCCGAAGTTTTTGCATCCCAAGCGGATGATGAACCGCTCGAACAATTGCTGGCCCGTGCTGAGATTAGTGGATCACCACTCCTCCTCGGTGTGGGACAACTGATCGAGCGCAAAGGGTGGGAATATACCGTGCGCTGCCTGCCCGCTATTGTGCAGCAGTTTCCCAATGTACAGCTGCTCATCATCGGCCCATCACAGCCAGCCGAACCGGCATTTCGCCAACATCTGCTTCAGCTCGCGCAAGAACTTGGCGTGAGCCAGCATCTTCTTATTCGGCAGGACAATCCATCCGCATTCATTTGTGCTATGTATCGCGTCGCTACCCTGCTTACCCATCCGTCGTTCGTTGAGAGTTTTGGGATGGTTTTATTAGAAGCCATGACAGCAGGCGTGCCCGTAGTGGCACACAACGGGACAGGCATTCCCTGTATTGTTGACGATGGCGTCACGGGCTACACGCTCGACGTGCGCGATGTACCTGCTTATACGGCAGCGTTGTTGCGTGTTCTTCATGATCCCGAACATGCCCACCGCATGGGTGAAGCCGGACGCCAGCAAGCACTCACACGCTTCAGCCAGGCCGAGGTTGCCAAGCAACTCTTTACCGTGTATGCACACCTACTAAAGCAAACAGTGCATGCCGACAGCGACATCTATCAGCAGACAAACACAGAGGCACAGCACAGATAATATCACAGCACGATCATTATCAAGATAGAGGACGAGGCATATGGAAACACGAGCATATATGGAAGGTATCAGGCAGCGATGGTGGCTCATCCTGCTTAGCGCACTACTCGCGCTGGTGATCGGGACCGAGATTGGCATTAACCAGACAGCACAATATACGGCTTCAACCAGTATTCTGCTCAATGATAGTTTTCTCGCAAATAATGCCTTCCCCTCAAACACTATTCAGATTAGCACTGCCTCTTCCTATCCGGGCGTCGCCGTCTCGCCCGCCGTTATAG
>DAICZM010000258.1 GCA_027311145.1 Ktedonobacterales bacterium | reverse complement strand
CGCCAGTGGCATATTGTGGTCATTGGGGACTTCTGGCCCTTGAACGCTATGAACAGCAACATTACGGCTTGCCACTCGCATTTCTCGGTGACTGGCAGAATCAGCTTAAGCATCTACTATCTCAAGAAGAGACTCGTCATCACTCTACCACACCGCTCCATCTACACCATTGCCAGGAAAATCATCCCCATTGCGATACGATTGCTCTGGATGAAAAGGAGATCGATATGAGTATGCGACCGCGTGTAGACCGTCAGACGATTGAACACTTCCTGATGGAGTTGGGGCGTCGTTTTCATCATGCTGGTCGTTTATATCTCGTTGGCGGTGCTGCTCTCGTCCACGCAGGTATTCGCCCTGGTGCATCTGCTACCACACAAGATATTGATGTCGAAGTTGCGGATGGTGACATGTATCAGATCATCAACCAGCTCAAGCAGCTACTCCAGATCAATGTAGAGTTCGCTTCTCCCGGCGACTTTATTCCTTTACCCAAAAACTGGCAAAGCCTTTCACGTTTTGTAGGACGCTATGGCAGTATCGATGTGTTTTACTTCGATTTCTACAGTAGCGCACTCTCGAAAATTGATCGCGGCACTACACGTGACCTACAAGACGTGGCACTACTGCTCCAAAAGCAAATTATTACGCTTCCCGAACTCGATGCTGCCGTGCAAGAGGTTGCGACCCAAATGGGCAAGGGGGCATATAAACGCCTGGATGCCCAGGCATTTCTCGCTCGCTATCACGCCATCAGGCCGTACCTGCAAAACCCGTAAGGATCTATTAATCGATCCTTACGAGAAAAACAGGTATCGTATCATTGTAGGTGCGAGACTTGCTCTCACCCTACTTGCTTTGTTGCCCTATCCATACATCACAAATTACACAAAAAACTCGGTCAGCAGTTGCACAAAGGCATCCTGTTTTTCCACATGCGGCGAGTGCCCACAATCGGGGATCACAGCCTCACGATAGGAGCCTCCAGCCTGCTGATAGTGTTCTAACACAGCGCGCAACTGTGATTTCATCGGCTGCGGAGGGCATAGCTCCCTGCCGGGCCACCCTGGTACAAGACCCAATTCACCCAACACACCCAGATCGAAAAACGAATAATCGGACACAATCTGGTCATCCGCACCGTGAATCCACAAAAGCGGAGGCTTGCCAGTCGCTTGCGACAATCCAGCCTGGTTGAGGTAAGCAGGCGAGAGGGCGTTATTGACACCCAGTGTACCCGGAGCGACAAAGGGCCAGTTGGTTGAACTGGTGGTATCACCAGGATAATTGCCCGCGTCCGTCGCCGTTGAAAGCATCGCAGTTACATAAATTTCCTCAAGCTCAGGGGTGACGCGAAACGGTGGCTTAAAATAAAAGGTGTTCATCACGTTGCGCGGCGAACCTGCTTCGTCGCTGCGATCACCACGCCCCAAGCGTTGTACGAAATCAGGATTGGCCGTGCCGCCGCCGCTGCCCGCGAAATCTGGCCATGTAGGCGTTCCTTGCACATCCTTTGTGCCACCAAAACCAAAGGGTGAACCAGCAGATTCCAATACCAATGTGCGTGCATGCCCTGGATAATCCAGCACGTACTGCATCACCACGTTGCCGCCCAACGACCAGCCCAGCAGATCAAACGAGGTGAGACCCAGTGCGTTGACAAAAGTAGAGAGATCGTCAGAGAAGTCGCGCACCCCGCGTGTTGCATCAACGGGCAACGATGCGCTTGCCCCATAGCCGCGCAGATCGGGGGCATAGAGGCTATAGCGACCAGTTGCGGCAAGAGCCTGCATCAGCGGTTGAAAGAAGAGCGACGAGGAAACGTTGCCATGCACCAGTACGACGGGCATACTGCCGCTGCCCGCTTGTAGGTAAGCAGTGTTCAGGCGCGTCGTTTGCAGCGTATGCTGCGTGATGCCCGATAGAAGAGTTGCACCACTCACAGGAGATTTGTCCTTCCACGAGAGAAACACAGCGAAAAACAGTGCGATACCTCTTTAAACAAGAACCCATTTTGAAGTTCAAAGTAAAGAAAGGAGACTGCAAGAGGCATCACTACTACCAACAATACCATATTTCGGCTCTACTCGTCATCCCTAATTAGCTCATCACCCATGTGGATAAAAAGGTCTCTCCACACTACGTTCGCTCGCCACGTATGTTATAATTCCAATGGATATAAAGGAGATCATCTCTGTTTGGAGGCGGCGTACCAATGGACATACCGATGAGCAATAACGCCGATGAATGGCGTCATACAACCGCAAAGATTGCACACACAAAAAGCAAGGAGCGGCAAGCACGCTTCACGACCAGTTCAAACATTGAAATACCAGACCTGGCAAGCGAAGAAGACCTGCGCGAGTTCGATCCTCATACACAACTCGGCTACCCCGGTGAGTTCCCCTTTACACGTGGCGTCCACCCGGGTATGTACCGCTCGCGCTTCTGGACCATGCGCCAGTATGCAGGCTTTGGGACAGCGGAGGAGTCGAACAAACGCTATCACTTTCTGCTCTCACAAGGAACAACAGGCCTCTCCGTCGCCTTCGACTTGCCGACACAAATGGGCTACGATGCCGACCACCCGCTTTCAGAAGGCGAGGTTGGCAAAGTTGGTGTCTCTATCTCCAGCCTGGAAGATATGGAAACCCTGCTCAACGGCTTACCACTCGACCGCATCAGCACCTCAATGACCATTAACGCGACCGCCAGCATTCTGCTTTCGCTCTACATTGCGGTAGCGAAGAAACAGGGTGTTCCCATCCATGTACTCTCCGGCACAATCCAAAATGATGTTCTCAAAGAATATATCGCACGTGGAACCTATATTTACCCCCCACAGCACTCGATGCGCATCATCACCGATATTTTCCGCTATTGCGCCGACAACCTGCCACGTTGGAATACGATCAGTATCAGTGGCTATCATATCCGCGAAGCAGGTTCAACCGCTGTGCAAGAGATTGCCTTCACCCTCTCCAATGCGATCAGCTATATACAGGGGGCACTCAACGCGGGTCTCAATGTGGACACCTTTGCGGGCCAACTGTCGTTCTTCTTCAATAGCCATAACAATCTGCTGGAAGAAGTGGCAAAATTTCGGGCGGCACGACGCATGTGGGCAAAAATCATGCATGACCGCTTCCAGGCACAAGACCCACGCTCCATGATGTTGCGCTTCCATACCCAGACCGCCGGCTCGACCCTGACGGCCCAACAGCCCGATAATAACATTGTGCGCACTGCCTACCAGGCCCTGGCAGCAGTCCTGGGCGGCACACAATCCCTACATACCAACTCGAAAGATGAGGCCCTCTCGCTTCCTACTGAGGAATCGGCCCGTGTCGCCTTGCGCACGCAGCAAATCTTGGCTTACGAAACGGGGATCGCCGATGCGGTTGACCCACTCGCCGGCTCCTACTATATCGAGCATCTCACTGACGCGATCGAGCAACGCGCCTGGCAGTATATTGAAAAAATAGACGCCCTGGGAGGCAGTGTACACGCCATCGAGCTTGGCTTTATGCAAGGTGAAATTGAGCAAGCCGCTTATAGCTATCAATTGGCCCTAGAAAAGCAGCAGGTGACGGTCATAGGAGTCAATCGCTTCGTACAGGAACATGAGAAGCCGCCTATTTTGATGCGGATAGACCCTGAGGCAAGCAAGCGACAAGCTGCAAAAGTAGCGGCGTTGCGTTTGCGACGTGACAATGAACAGGTACAACAACGCCTGCACGCCCTGAAAGATGCCGCGGCAGGCAGCGATAATCTTATTCCCCTGATTGTCGATGCGGTTGAGGCATATGCCACACTCGGTGAGATCAGTGACGCAATGCGCAGCGTGTTCGGCGAGCAGCGCGAATTTCGTAGTGCGAAATAGAAGCAGGAAAGTATGAAACAGTGGAGTATTGATAACGATGCAGACGTACAGGCAATATGCCCTGCACGCGATGCGGAACGTAGTATAGAAGCATTTAACCATGAAAAAGGCCTGACAGCAAGGTACACAGATGCACCCATCGGTGTCTTTGATTCGGGAGCAGGTGGCCTGACCATTCTGTCAGCATTGCGCGAAGAGTTACCACACGAACAATATATCTACTTCGGCGATACAGCACACTGTCCCTACGGGGTGCGTAGCGAAGGTGAGATTATCGAGCTTTCGCTGCAAGCCAGTCGTTTTTTAATCGGACAAGGCGTAAAACTGATTGTAGTGGCATGTAACACCGCCTCACAAGCAGCACTAACGACCTTACGTGCTACCTTTTCGCTACCTTTTGTTGGCGTCGTGCCCGCGGTCAAACCAGCAGCACAGGCGACACGCAAAGGACGCATTGGGGTGGCAGCAACCAACCAGGCGGTACGCGCCGCATATTTACACCAGCTGATCGATGACTTTGCCGGCGGGATTGAAGTCTACGCAGTTGGTTATCCTGAGTTAGTTACAATGGTCGAAGCGGGGCAACTCGATGGAGCAGAAGTCGAGGAAGAGGTACGACGCACCTTTACACCACTACTCACGCTGGGAGTTGATGTGATCGTGTTGGGTTGCACCCACTTTCCCGCCTTGCGCCCAGTGATCGAACGTGTTGTCGGAAAACAGGCACAGGTCATCGATAGTGGGCAAGCCGTTGCGCGCCGTACCCATGCCGTGCTGGATACAGAGGCAATGCTTCGCCCAGAGCCTGCAGAACAGGCCGAAGAGGGTGAACTGCATGTCTGGTGCAGCGGCGACCCCGTCTCTTTTGCCAATGTTGCTCGTAAAGTTCTCGGTTATTCTGTAGTTGTCCAACATGCTCAACTATAAGGAGTCTCATGTCTGACCAACTTGCTCTCGATGAGAGCGAACACACGCTACCACCGGAACTGACACCCGAACTGACCGCGGTGACAGCCCGTCCCTTCCATAGGAGTGTTGCACGTTTTATCTCCACCATTCTTTCACCCGTTGTCGTCTCGCTACCATTCGTGACTCTGGTCGCACTCTACCACGCCCATAATACATGGCACGCGCTGCTTGCGGCCCTGGTCACGCTCTTTTTCCTCAGTGTCGGCCCAACCATGTATATCTTATTTGGCGTATGGCGCGGCACGTTTACCGATTTTGATGTCAGTCAGCGTAGCCAACGCGCCGGCCCATTTCTTTTTAGCGTCCTCTCAGCACTGCTCGGTCTGGGTGTGCTGGCACGCTTTTCCGATGTTAAAAATCTGGAAACGGTCTTGCTTTTAACCGCTATCAGTGGCTTGATGATGATGCTGATTACCTTCTGGTGGAAAATCAGTATCCACGCTTCTACACTAGCAGGAGCAATGACGATGCTCACCATGCTTTACGGTGATCTCGCGCTCACTGGTTTTCTGCTGGTCGGAGCCGTCTGCTGGTCACGTGTTGTGCTGCGTCGTCACACGCTCGGCCAAGTCGTGGCAGGCACACTCCTGAGTATTACCTTGTCCAGTGTCATCCTAGCCATTCGCGGATTTTAGGCACTAATACGTGTATTGCATTCAGTACACATCAAGGCTGGAGTCGATGAATCACATCCACGCTCATCTCCACCATGCCCAATTTCCTGTGGAGCAGCGGATGCGATTCATCGGTCTCTACATGTAACATGTAGCATAGGGAAATGTACGCGCATATTTCATGAAATCACGAGCCATCGGCCCAAAATATTTGCCTTGCCGATAGAACATGACGAGCGGGCGTTTTAGCTCCAGGTCGGAAATTGGCATAGCCCGTAACACCCCAGCCGCCACCTCACGCACAACCGCCGCTTGCGAGACAATTCCCACACCCAGATTGGCTTCTACCGCTTTTTTGACTGGTTCAGTCCCTTGAAAATGCATCACGATTTTGAGCGCATAGCCACGTTCACGCATGGCTTGCTCAATAAACTGGCGTGTGCGTGAAATGGCCTCAGGCACGATAAAGGGCAAGGCCGCGACCTCTTCCAGCATCAGCGCAGGTTGCGCAACTAGTGGGTGGTGCGCGGAGAGAATCAGCGTGAGTGTATCGGTTCCAATAGACTCGACGGTGAGTTCTGATTGCACAATATTGCCACAGGCAAAGCCGAGGTCGATGATCCCCTGGCGCGCTCGTTCAATCAGGCGATCAGTGGCATCAATCTGCAACAAGAGTTCACTATCAGGATGGAGATCTTTATAAGAAGCCAGCAGTGGCGGCACAACGTACATGCCCCCAGTCGTGTTTGCGGCAACCACAAGACGACCACGTGCAGTTCCACGTAGCTCCGCCAGCACACGCTCAGCCTCGGCCTCGGCATTCAACATGGGCAAGGCACATTGATACAACGCCTGCCCAGCTTCCGTGACCAGTAATTGCTGATTGACACGCTCCAATAGTTTTACCTGTACACTCCGCTCCAACGCATGTACCTGCAAACTCACCGCCGGTTGTGTCATAAATAACAGCTCGGCAGCTTTTGTATAGCTCCCATGCTCCACGACAGTGCAAAAAATGCGCAGTTGATGCAGATTCATCGGCTTAAAACGTCCACCGCTCTCCATCACTACGCCGTACCAGGCCTTCGCGCTCCAACTTCAGCAAGTGCGCCTCAACAGAGTACGCTGCGACTACATGCAGACGAGGCTCCATATCGGCATAAATCACTTGCACCAGCGCGGGAATACTTGCAGTACCCGCCGCTTGCAATGTCTGAAGCACTTGCTGCTCGCGTTCCATACGATGCGCAAGATATTCCGTCAGCTTGGCCTGCGGAGCTGTGATAATAGG
>DAICZM010000257.1 GCA_027311145.1 Ktedonobacterales bacterium | reverse complement strand
GCCATATAGCCACTGAGCATAATGCCATTGACGGGTTCGGGAGGATAGGTCAGGGGAACATTTGCTACAATCACGCGCTTGCCTAGTTCGCTGAGCATGTTCCAAATCGCTTTCCCTCCTTTACGATGCGTCACCAGCAGAGAATGAGAATCAGTTCGATCATCCTCATACTCCCAAAAGTCATATACCCCGTGCTGGGCAGGCGCAAGACCTGTCGCAAGAGACATCCAGGCCGGGGGGGTCACAGGTGGAGTTGTAGAACGCACTATCCCTCGCACACCGCCTGTGCGTACCTGCTGAAAATGAGGAAGCAAACCGCGTTCCATCAACGGGTCGAGGAGTCGAAAAGTAAGGCCATCAATACCAAACACACATACCCGCATACCAACCACCATTATTCTATAGTTTACATAACTCCGCTAGAGCGTATGTTACACGGCACTATAGCATACTCATCGCTATTTCACAAGCTATTCATTACAAAATAGAACAACACGGGCATGATCTACCGCAAATACACCTAAGACAGATTTTTCTCCGAAATTTGGGAAGACAGGTATACTCTACAATAGAGACTGTGGGTCATCGCGCTTATTTGGTTTTATGTGACGAATCGAAGAGAGTTCCACGCCCACATCTATAATATTAGATACATCGGAAGCATGAAACATGTTGATGTGGTAGTGAGGGAAATATCTGTATGAACATTCAAAGCAGAACAACAGAGAACATCTTCTCCTCACATTCAAGGAGAGAGTTTATGCTAGAGACATCCAGACGCCTCCAGATTGCTTTTCTGACAGCCGAAGACCCACAGAGTAAGTATTCATGGTCTGGTACGACCTACTATATGGCACAGGCTCTACAGCGGCACTGTGGAGAGGTTTATCCCTTCGGACGCATTCTTTCCATTGAAAGACGCTATATCGCTCGTTTGCTGCACGAAGGAGCAAAACATTTACTGCAAAAGAATGTCGCGTATGATCGTCTACTCTTTGTCGCTAAAGGACAGGGGCGCATCGCGGCACGCCGTCTCGCGGGACAATCATTCGATCTGATCTTCGCGCCCATTGGCGCAGCGGAGATTGCCTTTCTTGAGACCAGTACCCCCATCATGCTCGCGTCAGATGTAACATTTGCCCTACAGCGCAACTATTATCCAAACTATTCACGCCTGACCAAAAGGTCTGCGCAAGAGGGCGATAGCGTTGAAGCTTTCGCCTATCAAAAAGCGCGTGCGTTGCTTTTCTCGTCTGCATGGGCAGCGGCATCAGCAACAAGTGATTATGGCGTTGCGCAAGAGAAGCTACACGTTATCCCCTTTGGGGCCAATCTTGACGAGATACCAGCGCAGAGTGTTGCCATCAACCGACGAACAACAGAACGTTGTCGCCTGCTTTTCATGGGCATCGGTTGGGAGAGGAAAGGCGGCGCAATTGCCTACGAAACACTACTCAAACTAGAAGCAATGGGCATTGCTGCCGAGTTGACGTTTTGCGGCACGGTTCCACCGCCAGAAATCAGGCACACACATGTGAAGGTTATTCCCTTTCTCAACAAACATGATGAACAGCAGCGTAAAACACTGGAACAGTTGTACATGCAGTCTGATTTTCTGCTGGTGCCGACCCGCGCCGACTGTACCCCAATCGTCTTCTGCGAGGCCAATGCCTTTGGCTTGCCAGTCATTACAACTGACACCGGCGGCGTTTCTAGTGTCATTCGCAACGGCGAGAATGGTTTTACGCTCCCACTCAGTGCGAGGGGCGACGAGTATGCACAGCTTATCGCGCAACTCTACCAGGATGAGCAACGCTATCGGGCGTTGGTGCATTCCAGCCGAGCCGCATTTGAAGAACGGCTCAACTGGGATGCGTGGGGCCAGTCGATGCAAAAAGTCATTGCAGGGATGCTTGCGAATACCGTGCCGGTCCATTGAACGAAGAGATAGATGGCTTAAGCAGAGGGGAAACAACAAGATTTTGCTTCCCCTCTCTTCTCTATTATGCAGGTTTGCGCAGGCGCAACGTCACCATCCAACAGAAATAAAAGGGCTTGCCAAAACGACGGGCATACATGCGATCAAAAGCTACACCCCAACGGCCAATCTTTTGTCCAAATTTAGCAAGGCCTGGTATAAGTAGAAATGGAAAACTCAACTTGACCATGCCCATTAGTCCCTGCATAGCAGTGATCTCAAAATATCGCTGAATGTGGCTCAACGTCTCTTTCGTGAAAGGCCACTCCCAATCACGGTCTGTCTGAAATGGACGATACAGTGTGCGCGCAAGTCTGTTAAGTGGCTCTGTCATCATCGGATCGTAGGAAATAATCATACCCCCTGGTTTCAACACGCGATAGAGTTCCTCTAATAAGACATCCATATCTTGAAAATGATGGAGTACGGCGTGGGCATAGATCAAATCAAACGAGTTATCGGCGAAGGTGTTCGCAAGAAAGTCCTGCTTATAAGCCCGTGCATGATCCAGGTGCTTCTCACGAAGAGTATTGTCTAATGTAGCAGTTGCCTGTTCTGAAAGATCAATGCCTGTATAATCAGCACAGTGTTCCGCGATCCAAAGTGAGAGTGAGTTGCCAACAAAGCAACCGAGATCAAGAACATGGGCATGCTGAATATCATACATCCACGCTTGATGCAAGCAATCAATCTGATCGTATACACGTGCGACCTGCCCTAGGAGCATCAACTTGTAACGCAACCACGTCCAGAGGTTGGTCAATCCATTCGCAGCACGCTCTGCCACCTGCTTTTTGATTTCAGTAGCCTCATAGCGTGACTCATAAAAATCTTTTTGGCGTTCATTGACTATGAGCATATCCTGCCGTGCATCTACTTTTTTTAGAGTGTCCATCACTTCCACCTTCTTTGAAAATAAGCGATTTTCGTCTCACCAACGAAAAGCTGCTACGTTATCTCAACACCACTCATTGTGCCAACAGGCTTATCAGACGAGTGGACATAACCTTTTGATAAACCTGCATCAGAGCTGCTGCAATAACTTGCCAATTATGATAACGTTCCACATAACGTCTACCAGCGTAACTGAGTGAAGTACGCAGTTCAGTCTCGTCAAGCAAGCGCAATACAGCGTGTGCGAATAGTTCAGGATCATCTGCGACGAGCAGATCACTGCCCGCCTGTGCAGAAAGCGCGCTTGCCGACTGCGATGAGGTCACAACAGGTGTACCTAATGCCATCGCCTCTAGCAGCTTATTCTGAATGCCTGCACTATAAACCATTGGACAAACCATCACGGTAGCTCGTCCTATGTAGGGGCGAATATCCGGTACAAAGCCGGTAACCTCAATGCGTTTGTCCACTGCCAGACGACGAACAGCATGTGAAGGGTTTCCGCCTACGACCGTTAAAGTCACCTCTGGTCGCTGCTGCCAAATAAGCGGCATAATATGCTGACACAGATATAGCACAGCAGCAACATTGGGATGGTAGTTCATCATCCCCGAAAAAACCAGATTATTGCTCTTGCGCTCGCTTCGTACAGGAGCAAAATAATCCAAATCAACACCGTTAGTCAACACCAGTAGCGATGCAGCAAGCTGTTCTGTATACACATATTGGGCTTTGGCAACATCGCTTAACATATCGTATACAAGGCTCATTGCATCGCGATCACGCTGCGATGAGACAATCACGTGTGCCAGCTTCCCTACCAATCTCGCCTCATCGTATTGCATACGCTTGTATTCGAGCCGTGCGAGCAGACGTTTTGCCCAATCAGGAGCCGCCACCATCGTTTGCTTTCCAAGCAGACTCAAACAATCTACCGCATCCCACACCAACGGATACGCTAGCATATCTGGCTCCAAAGCAGCGATGCCACGCAGATGCTCAACATGCACGATATCATACTTCCCTTGTGCATATACTGTTTGTACTGTTTGCCGTAAGACAGGTGACTGTGCATAAGCAACCTGCAAAGATGTGGGTCCTATAAAAGCATTCGCACATCTTCTCCATGCCTTCCATTTCGCTTCCCACGCAATAACAACATGATAGCCCTCATCACATAATACTGCGACATCTTTCCGTTCCTGCTCCGTGCGGCACAAAGCTACAATCGTCACCTCGTGTTCACGCCGTAATTGCGCGAGCAAACCATAGCTCCTGACACGCACACGTGACGGTGGATAAGGAGCAACAAATAAAATGCGCATGCCTTACATCCTTTCCGTCAATACAGATAACGCCGTATGCTCTGGCCTACCATTTAGACAATCATAAAAATCTAATAGCTGCTGCTGCTCTTTTTCCCAATTGAAAACCTCTCTCGCGGCATACAAAGCATTCGCACGCATTTTTTCAAGTCCGTTGGTATCGGCCAGCATCGTGTGAATGGCTTGCGCGATATCTTGTGGAGCAAGCGAGGGGACCACACACCCCACAGCATATTTCTCAACGACCTCAACCACTGCCTCTAATTGCGATGTCAACACAGGCAGGCCCGCCATCAGAAATTCAAAAAACTTGTTTGGCAGGCACATTTGTACATTAAGCGAGTAGTCAGGTGAATAAAGCAGCAAGCCGATATCGGCAGAGGTAGTCCAACTCAACAACGCTGCATAAGGCACGGGGGGAATGATTTTCACTCTCTCGCTGAGACCTTCGAGCAGAATCAGCGACTGAAGGTGCGCTATCGTCTCTTCTGGTCCCTTGCCCATCAACACAATGACAATATCGTCTGGTAGATATTGTGCAGTCCGTACCAACAGGTCTAACTTACGATCAGACTGAATATTGCCCTGGTAAAGCGCGACACGCACAGAAGGGGCTAGTTTTAATAGCTGGTGAAAATGCCTGGCACTCTCGCTTAGCTGATAAGGTGGGATATTGCGGACCAGCGTGATATGCGCACCCTGATAGCGTTTTTGCATTTCGCGCACAATTGGCGGTGAAACAGCAATGACGCCTGCGCAGCGTGGAACAATATAACTTAGCAACGGAGCCAGTAGTGCTTGTAGTAAGCGTCTGCCCTTACTCAATTCTGAAGAGCGCAAAGTGGCAAGCGGTAGCTCATACGACTCAAATACCACTGCTTTGCGCCGCAGGAGTGCAACCAGATAGCAAGCAGGGAGCGCAGGCAGGTCCAGAGCGTGATAAACGTCTGTTTGCACACGCCATAACGACCAAATACCCAGCAAGCAGATGTGTGCAGCGCGCACTATCGCCCAACGCTTAAAACGTGTCGCGGAAAAAGTAGACGGAACAGGTATATGACAGACCTGTACACCATCTTCCATCTCTACATTTCGGCTTTGAGCAGGTACACAATCAACCACGGTTACAGCATAGCCGTTCCTGGCAAGAGCGGTTGCGGAACGGCGTGCCCGCACGTCATATTTGAAATCACCGATGACATGCATACAGATCCGCATGGATGTTCTCTTCACAGGCTCAGTCGCGCGTTCTTTGGCAACGACAGCAGAAACTGCAACTGGTTTTGACTTCACTTCCAACAAAACACCTCCACTACATTACTTGCACTATTTGCGTTTTTGTAGGCATTAGCCCTATTAGCAACAGGCAAACAGCATAGATACACAAAGCAAGCAAACGCACGATGCAACTGAACAGTACCATATGCATCTCGATGGGTCCACGTGCAACCATATCCCCGCCAAGGAGATCGCTTCCAGCATAGAGCAACAAACCAAGCATCAACCCAAGCAAAAAACGTCCTATTTCAAACGGCACGGGGTAGATGTGCTGATTGTACAGGTATGTACCAAAAGTCAATACAATATAGGCCAGCAAGGTTGCCCACGCCGCTCCCAGTGAGCCGTAGAGTGGGATTAAAAAAAGATTGCAGCCAACATTAATCACTGCCGAGAGCGTAATAAAAATAGCAACCGACCAGGTCTTCTTTAAGAGGGATGTGCCAAGCGCAACTACTACAAAGATACCATTGAACATAATTGATAAGGCAATAATTGGAATGATTGGCGCGGCATTATGATAGGAGACGGGAAATAAGAGATCGAGAATCAGGATGCCCACCAGCGAGAGCGCAAAGGTTGCCAGTAACAATACCAGGCTAAACCAGCGAAAGATACGTTGAAAGACCAGGGCCGCATCTGACCTTTTCGCAATTGGAAACATCAACGTCCACCAGGCCAGCGAAAAAGGCGCGATGACTACTGCCGATAACACACTGCCCAGGCTATAGGCTACTGAGTAAGAAGCAGTTTGCGCCAGTGACCCCAAGACTTCCAGGAGATAGCGATCTGAGAGTTGCAAAACCCAACCGGAGAGCAGGTTCATCACGTGCGGTAGCCCAAAAGCCAGCATACCACGCACGATATCCAGGCGTAGATGCAAACCCGCACGTAACAACGCCAGCGGAATAATACATACAACGATTACCGCGTATCCACATGCCGTCGCGATGAGCGACCCCGCAACACCTGCATGTATCACACCCACTAGCAAGATATTTGCTACCAGTGCCACAAGCAAATTAGTAATGGCCATTGCCGAAAACAGGCCCGCACGTCCCTCTCCACGTAACCATGCCAGTGCCGGGACAGACAGATTCTGCAAGACAATCACGCCCCCCGTGATACTGATTACATTGCTAAACGAGGGCATACGAAACAAGACACTTGCCAGCACAGGCGCAAAGACAATCATACCCACAGCTACAAGCAGCGATGTGCCACACAAGAGCAGAATCACTGTCGATAAGACAATGTGCTTATCGCTTTGTGTTTCACATTCATATAAGTACGTCCTTAAAAAACCA
>DAICZM010000256.1 GCA_027311145.1 Ktedonobacterales bacterium | reverse complement strand
AGTAGCTTATGTGTTTTGTCTCATCATCAACGCAAACGCCAAAAAACTTAGCACGTGGCGCATCATGGGACAAAACTGCTGTTTTGATATACACTAGGGACGTATGCCCTGGTGTTTTTTTTATTTCCAGCCTAGACACATATTATTACCGGGCTCATTGAGTATTCATTTTTTCCATTGGGCCACTGCTCTCGCATACATTTTTGTCGATGAGAGTAGTATGAGACGAAAGGAGCCGAGGGACATCCAGCACAGACTGGATGGTAGAGGATGAGGATGCAATGTAAGTGTATAGATGTATAACATCACTAGGCCGCTTCCAATCGCCGTGTAGTATAGAACGGTAAGCGTGGAGAGGTTGCTAGATTTCAAGGAGTGCAGAACATGAACTCAAGCATGATTAACAAGATTGCTAAGGCTAAACGTTACGCAGAAGAGCCGGGACGCATTCAATTCACCCGCTTTGAGGCCAATTTCCAGGGCGAAAACGATGTCCATACCACAACCTTCGATAACGGAGAATGGCACTGCACCTGTCACTTTTTCCAGGACTGGGGCGATTGCTCTCATACTATGGCGATGCAGCGTGTGCTAGGGGTGACTATTCCTGCCGCATATCGTCATGGCATACCCACTGGCCTGGGCACTAGCCCACTGGTACACTAACCCTGACATCACCTATCTCACAGGCCGCTAATGGACGACCAAACAAAGCAATCGAGGCACTGCTCACAGAAAAACGGTGCCTCGATTTTTCTTGCCCGGTCGTCTGGGATATTTTAGGCCCCAATACCGGGCACAAAGTGCAGGATGATGATGGCGGCAAACATGATGACCGCTAAAACTGCAATAAAAATCAGGTCTTTGCGTACATACGTATAGTGTTCAGCAGTAATTAACGTCGCCACATTGCGTTGCTGTGCTTTCAGTCCGGCCTGTCTTCGGCTTGCCAGACGCGCTGATGCACTCCCTTTGGGCGCACTTACGGCCAGCTCCTGTATTTTATTGCCCCCCTCTTCTTGCTCCGTCTCGGCTTCCTCGGCTAGCGTAGGCGTTTGTAGACGAGCTGATGGTGTGGAGAGACGCTCTTTTCTGGCCGATACCTCGGCCTGTCGGCTCTTGCTAGGCATGGATGTGGTAGTTGTGCCAGTTGAGGCTCCAACCACCGTTGGCTCGGCGTTTGTGTCAGCCGCATCATCTGGTGTTGCTGAGGCGGGACGCACTAGCTCAAACCCCTTTTGTTTTGGCTTCACGCGCTGCGTCCCGCCGCGCGTTGATGGTGATTTCTTCGGCATCGTAGCGTTCTCCCCGCTCTTCTGTCCCTATATGGTCTTGGCAGAAGAGTATTTTGTATGTAATACGTCTATATAATTATTTTTTCAGCCATGAAATCAGATAGATATCGGCTGTTCTACAGAGTTCAGGCCACTTTTAGAATACGTTAGCTTTTTTAAAAATAAGCAGGCGAGCAATCATCATCTCTTCTGATGCATGTTGGTTGTGCGGCTCTATTTGCCGATATTATACACGAAAGCGGCCACATAGTCGAGTGGATGCGACCGCTGTTTTGTGGTAATCCGTGGCCCTGCTATGCTAAAAGGAGACAGCGTATGTTATGCCAGTTGAACAAAAACGCTATCTCCTTTCAGGAAGGGTTATGGTCCTATGCCCAGGTGAGCAGTTCCATCTCGTATTTCTCTTTGAGTAGGGGATGCGAGGGAACAACACGAATATTATAGGCAAGGCTGCCCGTCGTTTCCGGTGTCAAATGGATGTCATAACGATAGGAGCCATCCAACTCACGTTTGCTAAAATGCATGGGCAAGGTATGCTGTGGTTGCGTAATATCATCTTTGATCGCACCATAGACGAGTTCGACACAGAGGTCTTTGGGTTCAAGGTTGTTGATACGCACCCAAGTGCGCACATCGATGCCTTCACCCAGGCTGAGCTGCCCGTCGCGCCGCCCATCGACGTAAAGTTCCAAACTACTCCAGTTCAGACGAATACGTGCCTTCCAAGCCGCGAGGGTGCGTGCCTGCTCATAACGATTCTCCTGAATGGTCAGGCCCTTCTGCATTTCAGGCACATAGTAGAGCGTGGTGTAATCCTTGAGCATCCGGCGCATGCTGAACTGTGGGGCGCACGTGCGGATGGCTTCTTTCATATAGCCAGTCCATATATGTGGGACGCCACTACTGCCACGTTCAAAGAAAGCGGGGATGATTTCCTCTTCGAGCAGGCGATAGAGCGAGGTACTATCAGCATCGGCCTGCACATTCTGGTCCGCGTATTCGCGTTCCTCGCCAATAGCCCAGCCGTTTTTGCTGTTATAGCCCTCAGCCCACCAGCCATCGAGGATGCTACAGTTGGGTTGTCCGTTGAGAGCGGCCTTTTGCCCACTTGTGCCACTTGCTTCGTAGGGGCGGATGGGGTTGTTGAGCCAAACATCCGTGCCGGAGACCAGATAACGTGCCATGTCGATGTCATAATTCTCTAGGACAATGATTTTGCCTTTGAGTGTACTACGTGAGAGGCGATAAATCTGCTCGATCAAGGCCTTCCCCGGTTCATCGGCTGGGTGTGCTTTGCCAGCAAAAATGATCTGTACTGGCCGCTCGGGATCGCTCAAAATGCGTTGGAGGCGTTCCATATCGCGGAAGATCAATGTGGCGCGTTTATACGTTGCGAAGCGGCGTGCAAAGCCGATCAAGAGGGCGTTAGGATTGAGCAGTGAAGTAAACTCTTCAATCTGGAGCGAGCCTTCGCCTAAACGGAGATGCTGCTGCTTCAAGCGTTGGCGGGCGTAGGCAACCAAAGCCTCTTTGCGGATACTGTGTGTTTTCCACAGTTCCTCGTCGGGCAAGCCATGAATGGTATTGTCCCAGAATGCTTGATCGTCAACGTAGCGGCCCCAATCGCCCAGATAGCGTACATAGAGTTCGTTCATCTCGGGGGCAATCCAGGAAGGGCTGTGGACGCCATTGGTGACCGAGCCAATCGATACTTCTTCCGCATCCAGGCCGGGCCAGAGAAATTGCCACATTTTGCGCGAGACTGCACCGTGTAGTTTGCTTACACCGTTATGCTGACCTGTCAGGCGTAATGCCAGTATGGTCATGCCGTAGGTTTGACCCCAGCCCTGATCTTCGCGTGCAATTTCCATAAACTGCTCGCGATTCAAGCCGAGCTGACTCCAGTAGGAGCCAAAGTATTTGTCCACAAGTTCGTAGCTAAAGGTATCGTTTCCAGCAGGGACGGGGGTGTGTGTGGTGAAGAGTGCATTGGCGCGCACAACCTCGCGTGCCTCATCAAAGGTCATACCTGTGGTGATCAGCTCGCGGCAACGTTCCAGGCTCAGGAAGGCAGCATGCCCCTCGTTGATATGCCATGCCGAAGGCGAGATACCTAAAGCGCGTAAGGCACGCACGCCGCCGATGCCTAGCACAATCTCTTGGGCTATGCGCATCTCACGGTCGCCTGCATAGAGGCGTGCCGATAATTCGCGGTCATTGGGGGCATTGGGAGCTACATCCGTATCCATCAGATAGAGAGGAACGCGCCCGACCTGCAACTTCCAGATTTTAGCGTACAGGCGGCGTCCTGGGAGATCCACGCTAATCATCACCTCATGCCCGTGTGTGTCGAGTGCGGGCACAGCGGGGGCCTCTGAGAACTGTAACTTCTCGTAAAAAGCTTCCTGGACGCCATCGCGTGTGATACGTTGCGTAAAATAGCCCTGTGGGTAGAGGAAGCCCACACCAATCAGCGGGATACCAAGGTCGCTGGCTTCCTTACAATGATCGCCGGAGAGAATGCCCAGGCCACCAGAGTAAATTGGGAGCGACTCATGTAATCCAAATTCGGCTGAGAAGTAGGCAATTATCTTATCAGTATGTTCCGGGTAGGTGCTGGTGAACCAGGTCTCATCTTCACGTGGATGCATGTAGTGGTCGAAATCGCTAATAACGATATCGTATTGATGCAGGTAGTCCGCATTCGCGGCCGCCTGTTCAAGGTGATGTGGATGCACCGTACTGAGAAAGCGCACTGGATTATGTCCGACCTTTTCCCAAAGAGCGGGATCGAGTGTGCTATACAGTGCGCGAGCTTCGGGGTGCCAACTCCACCACAGGTTATAAGCCAGTTCGTAGAGGCGGCTGATGCGTGCTGGCATGATGGGAAAAACCGTCATGCGCCCATAAACTTTCACTGAACTACGGTTCCTTTCTCAAACATTTGCTTTCAGTATAGCCCGTAAGAGGAAATGAGGTCAACCTTTTCGCGGTGGCATTGCTATATTGCGTAGCCGAATATGTTGTCAGGCGTGTAAATTTCGACTATACTGGCCGGAAAGGAAGCAAAATCACAAGTCAGGAGAGAGTGCGATGCCTGTGTCGAGAATGCCGCCGGGGGAAAAGCCTGCCCCTAACGACTATGAAAAAGCTATCCCAAGCGTACATACCAATAATATGAGCGCATTGATTGGCGGTATTTTGCTTGTGCTGGCACTGCTTGGCTTGTTCTGGTGGATGGGCATGCAGCAGAGCAGCATCTCGCGTTTGATGTTTCCAGGCCCTGCTAGCACCCCGACGGCAGCCGTTTCCCAGGTGGCGGCATTGCTTGCCGTTGGCATTACGCTTGAGCAACCCACGGCTTCTGCTGCATTGGACCAGCAGCAAGCAACACAATTGGCCAATCAATTTGAGCCAGATGCTGCAACAAAAGCACAGAGCATGACGGCTAACTATGTTGTGTTAAGCTACACTCCTACGGCTTCTGCGTCCGCTTTGCCTAACCTAAACAATGTATCAGTCTGGATGCTTTGCTATCAACGGGTTCCATACGTGCCTGCCGACGCCAGTGTTGATCCGACGCCATTTCCCCATTCCTACCATGATCTGTATGTCTTCATCGATGCCAACAGCGGCAAAGAATTGCTCTCTGTCTGGGTGTAGTTTGTAGCTAGCGTTATTGGTCAGGAAGCAGGGTGAACGTTATCGTTGCTCGGCTTCCTGACCAAACATGCATTTTGCAATAAGAAGTGTGTCTATGCACATACAATCAGAAATAAAAAATTGGTACTAATGGGCTATGCTTTTTCGCTTTCATGCATCTTAATCCAGCCGTGGCGCAGCGCATGAACTACTGCTGCGGTGCGATCATTGACCGAGAGCTTCTTCAAGATGGAGGTAATGTGGTTTTTCACGGTCTGGTCACTGATCTTAAGCGATTTTGCAATCTCTTTATTGCTATTACCGCGTGCGATATAGTCAAGAATTTCCACTTCGCGGCTGGAGAGTGGCGAATAGGGGTCTTTTGCGTCGCCTTCTGCCTCTTCTTCAACCGTCATTTCGCGGAATGATTTGAGGACGCGGCTGGCAATTTGCGGCTTGGAGAGAACGTCATCGTTGATTAAGTATTCACCCTGGCTAACCTTACGGACCGCCTCGGCCAAAGCCTCAGGCGTGATATTGCGGGTATAGTACGCGGCTGCTCCGACCTTGATGGACTGAAACAGACGCTCTTCATCTTCTGATGGTGTTAGCATAATGATCGCCATGCGCGGAGCGATGTGGCGTGTCTGGCGGGCAATCTCTAGCGGATCAGAGGACGTGAGACCAGCGTCGATTAGGGCTACATCAGGATTGGCCGTGCGCGCCAGTTCCAGCACGGCGGCGGTATCGGTCGATTCTCCGACAATAACGCAATCGCCCATTTGTTCTAGAGTTGCGCGAATGCCCTGGCGGAAGAGGGGCTGTTCATCAATAATGATGACACGTATCGTTTCCATGTAATCCCTTCATGAAGGAGTGGGCAACAGCAATCACCACCCGTCAGTTGTCCACTCGCACAGTAGTATACTCAAGCATCCAAAAGGTGGTTGTCCCTATACGGCTAGGGGAACGTCACACCTCATTGATTGTTGGATTATTATACACACAAAATGCTTTATGAACAATCTACTAAAAGGGGGGATTTTTGTCTCATGTTTCAGATATGGCATAACGGTGTAGCTGGAACTGGCCGGCAAGGTATTTTTGTTCCCTGCTACACAAAAACAGGGCATCACATCGATACCCTGTTTTTAGCATCTGCGCGTTAGTTGCGCTCGAGACGGCGTAGCGTCTCATTAATGCCTACGCGCAAAGACTCGATGACGCCCAGACCAGTAACCGCCACGCTTTCAAAGCTGGGGACCCGATAGGGGTTGAGGTACTTTTCCAGCACCGAGACCGGGAGTATGTCCTGCAAGTCACGCTTATTCCATTGCATGACCAACGGAAAATCGTTGATATCTTTGTTCATGCGCCGCAGTTGTTCCTGCAACTCATTCCAGCTTTCGATATTCTCTTGTAGTTTGCTGGCCTGTGAGTCGGCGACAAAGATGACGCAATCCGCACCTTTTAAGACTGAGATGCGTGTCTGCTGATACAAAACCTGACCAGGAACGGTATAGAGTTGAAAACGAATCTGAAAGCCGTGAACCTTGCCAAGTTCGAGGGGAAGTAGATCGAAGTACAGGGTACGTTCAGTTTCGGTATCAATAGAAACCATGTCACCGACATCACGTGGATTGACTACCTTGTGAATATAGTGAAGGTTGGTCGTTTTTCCACATAGACCGATACCGTAATAGACGATTTTACAGTTGATCTCGCGTTTCGCCATGTTAATCAGGGACATATGTGATTGCTCTCCTGCCCGCTCATACGTGCCACTTCCGGGTACACTTTGTCAGTAGTAGTCTTTTTCATGCTACCTTTATTAGGGAAAAGTATACCTTATTT
>DAICZM010000255.1 GCA_027311145.1 Ktedonobacterales bacterium | reverse complement strand
TTGGACCAAGGACGACAATCAGCGGGGGATTACTCGCCTTATCTAGGCTATCCTTCACAACATACCTACCTCTACGGATAATTCCGCTGCTGCTTGACCAGTTGATCGACGCGCAACACAAGGGCAACTGCGACGCCAATGCCTAACAGCACGCCAAAAGGCGTAAAGCAACCCAACATAACATTAGCAGTCAGCAAATAGCCAAGGCCTCCGCCAACGATAACGGCGAGCGCGATCACCACTGCACGCATATGCTGTATAGCCCAAGACGCCCCCTGCAAGATGCTGTCGCTGATAAAGGGATGGATGCCCACAACAGCGCCAAGAGCGGTGACTAACAGCATCACTACGAGTTGCAAGGGGGGTAACCTGTTGCCCAGTATGATCTGCCAAAGCAACTTGCTTAAAGCCAACACAACCAATGCACTTCCCATACTGGTGCAAACGCGATTAATCCACTCATGCCATGTCCAGGAGTTATCGCGCGTTACCAAGACACTCCCGAGCGTGCTGGTAGGAATAAAACCGCATACTACGAAAATGAACCAGGGACTCGGCGGCAATGGTGGCATATGCTGCAAAAGCCGAAGTTGCGACACAAGCATATACCAAAGAGAACTCAGCATAAAAGCGGCTGAAAATGCCCGGGCATGCTCAAACCAGAGCTTCTGACGGGGTGTCATGCGTAACGCCTCCCAGCCATTGCTGCCCGGTGGACCATACTTCATTTTATAGTCAGCATCTCGCAAGCTATTGTCGAGAGCTGATGCGGCCTGAGCGGCTGAAGATGGTGTTTTCGTTCTGACAGTGGGTGGGAGCATAGTCATGCCACCCATTGTCAACGCATCGTCGTCTTCGTCCTCATCGTCTTGGTCAATGCCAAAGGTTTTGCCACCGCGTCGCCGAGTGCTACCATTTGTGTAACCTGTCACATCTACTTCGACAAGAACAGCCAACTCTTTTTCTTCTCGCTCTTCGTCATCCGGCACAACCAGGATCGTCCCAGAATAATGTTGTCCGCCTGGGAGGCGTGTGCTATTGACACGCACATTGACACGCGTACTCATGCCATCGAACTGCGCTTGATCGACCATCAACCAGGCATCGGTGGCATGCAAGGTGCCACTCACGGCTGTTCCTTGACGCCCCGTGATGGTAAAAGACAGTGGCGCGGAAATACCAGGATAGACTGCGCCAAAGTCGATGGTGCGCGGCAGGATTTGCACGGGTGAGGTTGGCTTGCGTGCCATCCAGCTCGGCATACTGCGTCCCATGCGTGAAGCGGCCCCACCAGCGTTGCTCCCAATCTTGTTAGCGGGAAGTGAAGTGCCGCTGTGACCACGTAAGCGCGCATTCGGTCCCATCACTGCCTGAATAAATTGTTCGACAGCGAGTAAAGGATCATCAGCCGATGTGCGCAACTGGCGTGCGGCCCGTGCGAGATCATTCTCGCCAATCTCACGCAACCAGGACTCTACTTCGCCATCCGCCAGGTAATCGGCTGCCTCTTCGGGATAGCGTGCGCATAAGTCCGCCAATTCTTCTGGCGTGGTTGCCTGATCGCCATTCTCAAAGACAAAAAGGCCAACACCGAGCAAGGCACGACGGAATGCCGCAACGTTATCATAACGATCTTCGGAAACCAGCGAAGCCGCTTTCTCTAAGGCGCGTGCCACACCCACTGAAATCTGCGGATTGACCGCACGCACATCCTTCAGGCCAAAGCCCGTCTCGGACAAGGTGTTGCTCAACAGTTGAAAGAGTGTGATTGCCAGCGAATAAAGGTCCGAACGTTCGTCCGTTTGGGTCTTGCCATACTGCTCAGGCGGTGCAAAACCCGGCGTACCAAGCAATTGTGTGTCGGGACCACTCGATGGGCGGAAGAAACGAGCAATACCGAAATCAATCAATTTAATGCGCCCGTTGCGTGTCAGCATGACATTGCCAGGCTTCATATCACGAAAGATAATCGGTGGGCTTTGACTGTGCAAATATTCCAGGACATCACAGAGTTGACGCGCCCATCCCAGAACACGCCGTTCAGCAAAAGGCGCACCATTGCGTTCGAGCAGTTCTTCCAGCGTGTAACCTTCGATAAACTCCATAACCATGAAATAACGCTGGTCTTCATTGAATAAACCATAGAAGGATGGCAGGTTCGGATGGTTCAAACCCCAAAGCATCTTCGCTTCAGCCTTAAAGTTCTGAATGGCCTGTAAGCGTTCATCTTCTGGCACCATCGAAAGACTCATCTCTTTGATGGCACAGACCGTCTGACGCTTTGTATCGCGTGCCTGATAGACTGCACCCATCCCGCCTTGACCAACTGTGCGTATGATCTCATAGCGTTTATGTAAAATCGTGCGACGATCCAGGTGTCCAGTTTGGATATTATTGTGTTGGCGATGCTGCTGACTAATGGCGAACCCCCTCTGTATGTACAGCCTCAACAGATAGCCTGTGCCTCATGCGTCACGCCTCGTTTAACGCTCCCTCGTTTCGCACTCAGTGCTTCAGACGTGCAGCCGAAAATATGCGCCCCTAGTATAACATAGCCTTCTAGGACATACTACCTAGCTAAGACGTTTTTTTCTGTTTACTATCACATGGCATGGTACAATTGAACTTATTGTTAGTGTGAAATCGGTGATTTTGCTCTATGCTGACATATTTTACGGTTCAATTGTATAAAACGTTGTAATGGCAGATTCGTCGCACAGGATCGTGTAAATAGAACAAACACATCCTCTTGTCGAGGATACGTTGCTAGATTGGTATATTACAGGGTGAAGTCACAGACAAAACGTCCAGCAAACTACTGTTCGCATCACGCCATTTTCTTACTATTCTGCACCCTTGTCATGCTAATTGGAGGCAGTATAACACTGCTCTGGCAAGTACAGCAAGGCAAACAGACACACGCGGCCATGGCAGATATGGGCAATGTGATCGGCTCCCCCACGCTCCCTGCGGCAACCGTCGACAGTATTTTCGCACGTCTGGGTAGCCCGATGGTTGGTACAGGCAATGTCGTAGAACAGGCGGCTCGCCAGGCAAATATTGATGATGCCTTCGCGTTAGGGGTCTGGTGGACAGAAACGAACGACGGAGCAGCAGGGGTGGGTTCCGCTGATCGCAACCCCGGTAGCATTCGTGGCTCTTATGGCTATCCTGCTGCCTTTGACGGCTACACGATTTATCCATCCTATACTATTGCCATTGTTGACTGGTTCAATGTTCTAAAAACACGCTATATCAGTCGCGGGCTTACTTCCGCCTATACCATTTGCTATCCCTACGTGGGTACATCCAGTTCACTGCTCTGGGCAAACAAGGTCGTGAACCTGATGATAGAGTATCGCGCAGAAGCACCGCCGCCGCCGACACCTACACCGACACTGCCTCCTCAACTGGTGCGCCAAGCCAGAAACATCACTACAATAGATTCCTCGCATACGCCAATGCCCGCCTTTGAGCAAGGTCAGCAAACGGGTGAGACACGCAGCAAGAGTGTGTACTTGCAAAATCGGCAGTTTCCACAGGCAACTGGTGCGTTTTTACCCACTACCACCGAGTTACTTGTAGTGCTTTTTGGCTTGCTACTAGCATTGGCAATTGCACTGGCAGGCAGCTCTATCGGGAACAGGCAGTTACGACCCGGCATAGAGCCAATGCAGCAGTCCTGGCAGCCACAGGTACAAAGCATCGCGGCCATACAAGAACCTGTTGCACAGTTAGCATTCGCCGACGGTGAGACACAATTGCCATTCCCGCCCCTGTTCGCCAACCAATACTCACCCGTTCGAGAGATAGCTCAACTGGACGAGACACCTTTTGAATGGCAACTGATCGAGACAGAGGCAAGCACGCAGAGCAGCTGGGTAAGCCGCTATGATGAGCAATACACGCAAGCTGGCAGACGCCGCACCGCGGCATTGCCACACCGTGTCGTATTGCATCCAGCACGCTTTTATGCTGAGGCCTCCAGCCAAGCTGAACCACACGCAGATACGCTGCATAGACCAATACCATTGCCAGCCAACGCGCCACAACCCGTGCCGATACGGCATGGCCTGCTGGCACGCTATGGCAACGAGCAGAATGGAAATGGGTAATAGATGGTACAAAATAGCTGTACCATCTGGAAAAGAGATGGGATAAAAGGCAAAAAACCTGTTGACAAACGGACACGCTAGGTGTATAGTATGTCCGTAATCTACAAGTCTTGCCCTCGTGGCGGAATGGTATACGCAGCAGGTTGAGGGCCTGTGCCGTTAAGGCGTGGTGGTTCGAGTCCACTCGAGGGCACCCACAGCAGGGCATCCAAAGCGCACAACGTGAGGATGCCCCTTCTTATCTATGAGACATACACAAGGGCGATTAGCTCAGCTGGTTAGAGCGGCTGCTTTACACGCAGTAGGTCATAGGTTCGAATCCTATATCGCCCACTTTTCATACCTGCTAAACTGGCTCTACAGGCTGGTTTAAGCAATTAGGCGGTTATAAAACAGTAGGCTTGGGTATTCTCTGAATTTCTTATTGATGAGTATCCAAGCCTACTATCTGTATTTTCTAGGGTGCCCATCTGGGATTGAAATTAGAAGTACCTCAGCATTATATCCGGTAGCAGTCTAGTCTAAAAGGCTGCTACTCCCCGTCTGGAATTGGAAAAAGAAAAGACTCAGGGTACTGGAAAGGTCCAGCGTTCCTGAGTCTTTTTATATGGTGATGCAAGAAATTTAGTCGGCGGTTTCCTCGCTACTGTCGAACAATTCGGGCTGAATATCTTTTAACTCTGCTGCTTGTGCTCTCTTTGTTACCTCAAGGCTCATTGGAATATCAAGCCGTTTGTTCTGTTCTAGAATTTCCTCTATGGTAACAATTTGTATGCGTGAATAATTGCGGCCCATAAGCTCATGCTTATAACTACCTACGGCTTTTGCCTCGGCTTCCATGTTTGATGTTGGTGATTGGAGAGTAATAAAGATAGCTAACTCTGCTCCTTCCCTTATTCGGTCACTGTTTAATTTTGCTATATCTCCTCGTCCAACGCTGCCAGATTTGACTTGAAATACGATCTTTGCATTCTCATCTTTGCTTGTGAGAAAGAATGCAGTTCCATCAATGCCTCCGTCGCTGCCCTTTTTGTCGTTGATGATAGCACGGTTACTTGTATATGTCAGAATAGCCCATTTCTCAAATTCTTTGCGTACTCGGTCGTCTTTTTTAAGTGCGAGTGCACGGGCTGAGTCCATATCTCTAGGTATGCCGTTAAGGGTTATATTGGTGAGTACTTCTTTCCCAAGCTCATCCTCTAAACGACGTAGTATTAGTGAAATACTTTGGTAGGTGATATCTATACCCACCCATCTTCGCTTTAGTCTTTCGGCAACTGCAATTGTTGTACCGCATCCACAGTAGGCGTCAAGAATTGTGTCGTTTTCGTTTGATGATGCCATTACAACTCTTTCTAACAGCATCTCAGGTTTTTGGGTCGGATATCCAAGTCGTTCTTTTGATGCTTGGTTGATTGGTGGAATGTTCCAAAAGTCAACCTGCATCCTGCCTTCTTTTAAGTAATGGCGGTAAACTAATTCTGGATGTGTTTTTTCCCATTCAGGAGAAACATCTCGGTGTCCTTTGATAGGGCTTCCTTTAATAAATCTTCCCATCAATCGATATTTTCCATTTTCATCCTCATAGCGAAATTTCGCTTTGCCTGACTCTGAAAACTCTTCTAAAACTTTGTCCCAATTAAATGTGTAATCTTTGCCTTTTGCATAAAACAAGAGAATATCATGTCTTCGTCCGAAAGCTCGTTTTGATACTCTTCCCCCAATATCGTAGCACCAAGCGATTTCATTGATAAAGTCTCCACCTTGAGAGCAAAATATGCTATCGAGTATCAGCTTTAAATAATGGCTTGCGGTTGGATCACAGTGTAAATAGAAACTGCCTGTCGGTTTTAAAACACGGTGAATCTCGGTTGTGCGCAGTGTTATGCTTATGAGATATGCTAAGAGGCTACCTTTTTTTAATACAGGATGTAACCCTTTTATTAGGTCAACAGTCTGCGTGGTAAAGCGTCCCTTGTCATTAGCAAGAATTTCTGAGAAGCCTTCGTTTGCTCGATCATCCCATACCCAAGTATCGAGGAATGCTTGGGCCTGTGCTCTGTCTTCATTGCCGATGTTGTTATAAATTTGGTTGTAGTTGCGTTTGCTGTTAAATGGTGGGTCAATGTAACAAAGATCAATCGTTTCGTCTCGAATATATTTTCTCAAAACTTCAAGATTGTCCCCATAATAGAGTTGATTTTTCATGTGTGTTTTTCCTCCCTCTCGATATACCTGATGTCTGTTGGGTTGCGCTTATCATAGCATAAAACAAGCTCTGGTAGCTATAGAAAACTGCCAGGGCTTGTTAATGCTAGCTCGCTGTTATTGGCTTTTTGATTGCACACAATACTGGAATGCTTGGATGATCTTTGATGGATTGGGGCGGTTTACATCTAGCACATATGCACTCTCTGAGACGCTCCATAATGGCGAAAAGAAGAGTTTCTTTGCTAACATCTCTCCGTCGCCTGAGACAATACGTCCATATATTTTCCCTATAGTGCGTTCTGGCGCTTGTTCACACCAATAATCAAACAAGCTGTTGAGCAGCATTGGGAAGTGTTGCTTCCGCTCTGGTGCAACTATGACCGATGCTACATAAAAGTTGTAGATGCCTGGTTGCTCAAATGTCAGAATATCATTTTGCGGGTCAAGTTCAATGTCTCGCATTTCACCTTTTAAGAGTTTGAAAATGGTTTCCTCTGTTAAAGGTAGCATATTGATTGCGCCCCAGAAATCGCGGCGATCTGTTCTATTAAAG
>DAICZM010000254.1 GCA_027311145.1 Ktedonobacterales bacterium | reverse complement strand
ACACAACCTAAAGTGAGGAAATAAATGTCTCAACTGGATACCGCAACACTAGCGAGTGGATGCTTCTGGTGTACAGAAGCCGTTTTTCAGCGTCTCAAGGGCATTACGGCGGTGGTCTCAGGCTATGCCGCCTCTAAAGTTCCCAACCCAACCTATGAGGCGGTTTGCTCTGGCAAAACGGGCGCTGCAGAGGCCATTCAGGTCACCTATGACCCCTCGATCATCTCCTATGAGAAGATACTAGAAATTTTCTGGCACATGCATGACCCCACCACGCTCAATCGCCAGGGCAACGACGTTGGTACGCAGTATCGTTCTGCCGTTTTCTATCATAACGATGAGCAGAAACAGGTTGCGCTGGCTACAAAGGCGGCTATCGGGCTATCGGGCATGTACAAGAAACCGCTTGTCACCGAAATTACGGCCTTCACAAACTTTTATCCGGCGGAAAACTATCATAAAGAATACTATGAAAGAAATCGCTTTCAGCCATATTGCTCAATTATCATCGATCCTAAAGTGCAAAAACTGCTGAGAGAGTATCGCGATGATTTGAAAGAAACGTACGCACACTAATACACAAAAGACAGGGCAATCAGTACTGACTGCCCTGTCTTTTGACGATATGGCGAGGCGAAATACTAAGACGAAACCGCATGCAATTCTGGCTGTTGGCTCTCCACGCTCTCAGCCAGCTTTTTCTTGTTGCGCGGCCAACCGACCTGCATACCAAGATAACACAAGACGGAGAAAAAGGCCGTAATCAAGGTCGAGTGAATTAAGGCCGCAATCATTTGGCCCTCAGTTAAGAAAGTGGTTGCGCCGCTTGCGGCCTGCACAGTTAACAAGCCAAAGGCCCACCAACTGCCCTGTACAAGGTCACGGCGTGTTCGATACTGGCGCAAAATCACGATCAGTAGGGCCAGCATCAAGAACCAGAGCGCGCCTGCGAAATAGCGGTGCAGCACCTGGATACCATCCATTGAGGTAAAGCTGGGGAGAAACGTAGAGCCACAGGTGGGATATTGATGTCCACAACTCACAACCGCCCCACTATGCTCAACCAATGCGCCCGTATAGACGACAATAAAGGTATAGAAGGCCATCCACCACACGGGTTTTTGCAGTTTCGGCACGGCGATATACGATGGCTCGCTCGGATGCTGCCGCTCATGCTCGATCTGGAATAGGCGAATCGTCAGCAAAATCACAGCCGCAAAAGCAATCAACGAGAGACCAAAATGAATCGACAGCAACCAAACCTTCGCGAAAGTTCCCTCAAAGACCACCGTCAATGCCCCCAAGCCCCCTTGCAGCACCACAAAAAACAGGCTCAGGAAACCAAAAAGCTTAACACGTACATCTTTTCTGTATAAAAACCAGGTCACAACAGTCAAGATCAGCACCAGAAAGCCATCGACTCCTGCCATGACGCGATGACTATATTCAATAACCCCGGCAATAGTAATGACACCAGGGACAATTTCGCCGTGACAGAAAGGCCAGGAATTACCACATCCCTGTCCCGAACCAGTCGTTGTGACCAACGTTCCCAATAGTACCATCCAATAGGCACCAACAGAGGTGACAATTGCAAACCATCTCATAAGACGATGAATATTCACTACGTTCTTCCCTTGTTTCTCCAGACACTCCATAACACGCTTCAAGACAAAATACATCGATCTAACAAAATCATAGCGGAAGATTGGTAAATTGTCAAAGCTGATAATTTCCTGTACAATGAGGGAAAATACGTGGACAGTGAGGAAGAACAATGATTGATATTCACCTGCACATTTTGCCAGGTGTTGATGACGGCCCCGCTACCATCCAGGAAGCCCTTGCCCTAGCAGTAACCTTGGTACAAGAAGGTATCCACGCTGCTATCGCGACGCCGCATTACAACGACGAATTTCCACATCGCTCTGCCAATGAAATTCGTGAGCGCGTCGCCAGCCTGCAAAGTGTCCTGAACCAGTATCGCATCCCGCTACATTTGTTTGCAGGACATGAAGCGTTAATTCAACCAGAGCTGCTCAATGACCTCTACGCAGGCCGTCTAGCAACACTCAATGGAAGCCGTTACCTGCTCCTTGAACTCTGGAATACCTCTTGGCTACCAGAAACAGACCGTGTCATCTTCGAGTTGCTTGCTAACGGCATCATACCCGTACTTGCCCACCCCGAACGCTATCGCACCATTCAACATCATCCCGAACGACTACAGACACTGTTGCAGCAGGGCTTACTGACCCAATTAACAGCCAGTAGCCTGATCGGCTTACAGGGCAATAGCGCGCAAAAATGTGCCGAGCTACTGCTCAAAAAAGGGCTTATCTCCTGTATCGCCTCTGATGCACATGGCCTCACAAGACGCATTCCCGCGGTGGCCCGTGGCATGCAACGCGCAGTTGAACTGGTCGGACAGGAACGTGTGCGCCAGATGGTTGAAGCATGCCCAAGCGCCATTCTTAACAATCAGAGCATGTATGCGACGAGCCAGCCTTAACCTTAACATAGCAAAACGTCCTCACAATACTGTATCTTGTGAGGACGTTTTGCTATCAAAGCATGCTTATGGCTGCGCATAGATCGCCAGATTCTTAAACTGGACATCAGCTCCACTGTCCACCGCCAGGCCGATGGCGCCACTCGTATAGCCACCAGTCTGTATCCCACCTTGCCAACCGCCATTGTAGTAGAGTTTAAAGGTATCTCCCTGTACCAGAATATCAACCGTAATAAAACCCGAACCAATCCCATAACCAGCTCCACTTTGAAGGTTGGAGGGCTGACCAGTCCCATCATCAATGCTATTGCCCGTCCAAGCACCGGACGGCTGAAGCATGAACGAATAGGCTCCATGATGACCCGCACCGGTCTGCATGCGGAAATACACGCCAAAGGCCGAACTGCTGGATGGCGAGACTGCCTTGACCTGCATCTGCAAAATGTAGTCGTTGGGAATGGGTGTTCCATGCGCCAAACTATTGAGCATGACAACCGCGATCCCCTGTCCCGCAGTATTATTGGTGAGGCGCGTATCGCCGCTCTCACACGAAACACTCACAGAGGAATTAAGAGTCCACAGGTTACGCTGTCCGCCACAAAGCGGCTGGATCGTCCCATAAAGGAAACTACCAACCGGAATTGCCGCTTTAGGCAATACCGTTGGGGGCGT
Source organism: Ktedonobacterales bacterium (assembly GCA_027311145.1). GTDB lineage: Bacteria > Chloroflexota > Ktedonobacteria > Ktedonobacterales > Ktedonobacteraceae > DTNP01. Next base: position 3,697 of record DAICZM010000254.1, on the reverse strand, counting down.
GTCTGTCGCAGTCGCGGGAATAGATGTGGTGGCAGTGATATGCACGACAGGAGTGACATTATTATGAACGCCTGAGGCAGTGGATTTCCCATTCGGCAACAAGTGGAAATATAACACGCCACCGCCAGCCATCAATACTACTATCAGCACAAAACTTAACAAGCCGATCCAGAGCGGCAAACGGCCACGAGAACGCTGGCGTGGTTGTGGTTGCGAAGGCGTTACTGGCGGTACAGAAGTACTAGCTCCGGCAGCAAGTACGACCTGTTTCATCTCCGGCATGGATGAAGATGAAGGGGTAGCAGCCATCGTTGGAGACGTGTTGATTTTTTCGCCTGCTGGTGGAGTATCGATAGTACTACCCGCAGACGCACTGAGTGCCGTCTCAAACGAAGCGTTATCTCTCAGAACAATGGGGACAGTTCCCTCCCCTTGTGTAAACAAGGGAGAGGAAGCTGGCGACGAGGTCACCAGTGTTTGGGCATCCGAGAGAGACGCCGCTACACGCAAGGCCTGCGCCATCTCCCCTGCTGTTGAATAGCGTTGTTCTGGTTTTTTCGCCATCGCCTTGATAATGACCTGCTCTACCGAAAGCGGAATAGCCGGATTAAGCAAGGCGAGTTGCGGTGGTATTTCTATCGCATGCTTGATTGCAACTGCTACAGGTGTCGTGCCCGTAAATGGCACTTGGCCCGTCAACATCTGAAATAGCACAACACCTAGCGAATAAATATCGGCACGCCGATCAATTAGACCACCAGATGCCTGTTCAGGCGAAAGATACTCTGGCGTCCCGATGATTGTTCCTGCCGTCGTCAACGTCTGCATCGCCGTCAGATTGGCTTCTGCTGACTCGCTGACCACTTTGGCAATCCCAAAATCGGTAAGCATCAAACGCCCATCAGCATGAAATAAGATGTTGCCCGGTTTGAGATCACGATGCACAATGCCATGCTCATGCGCATAATCGAGTGCAGAGGCAGTTTGTTCCACAACTTTAATGGCCTCACCCAGCTGCAACTTCCCGCGCTTCACCATGACATCACGCAATGTTCCCCCCGTTACATATGGCATAACGAGGAATGCCAGTTGTCCCTGCTCTCCATATTCATAAATCGGCATAATATGCACATGGTCAAGTGCGGCAATTGCATCCGCCTCACGACGAAAACGTACAAGGAATTCATTCACTTTCGTCGTTTCCTGTGATAGCTCTGGTAGCAGCAATTTTACAGCAACAGTACGTCGTGGACGTGACTGCTGCGCAAGGTAGACTGCCCCCATGCCTCCTCGTCCGAGCAAACGCTGAAGTGTGCATGTACCTAGCGTCTTCCCGATCAATTGTTTATCGGTGCTGTCGAGACTCACTGTTTTACTGGCCTCCTGGAGCATTATTTCACTATCGGCTGGGGGATATGTTCAATCATGGCCCTGCCTCTTGGGTGGAAACATCACAAGGCATCAACAGGAGCCAACAAGAACTGCCACTATTTTATATCAAATAGCATACTATTAGCAAGCAGCAATAATGCGTAGCAAAAAAATAGGGGCAGCTTCACCGCAGCTGTTCCTAAAACAAACAGATGCAAAGTGAAACTCCCCTAGAAAATCACGCAATAACTGCTTAGAGTTTTGTTGCGGGAACCTTCATGCTCTCACGAAGAACAGGTGCAACAGACTCATCAGTTAATACCATCTCATTGATAGCACGACGAGCAAGCAGTGCAGCAGGAATACGATACACATCAGTGGCTAGCCCAAGTCGCTCTAACACGCGAATAAGGTAACCTGCAAAATCAACTTGCCACCAGTGCAAGCCATGAAAGGCTGAGCGAGGGAAAGCGTGATGGTTATTATGCCAACCTTCGCCAAAAGCCAGCAAGCCCACGACCCATTCGTTGCGACTGCTATCCTTTGTCTCAAATTCACGTTTGCCAAAGGTATGACAGACCGAGTTCACACTCCAGGTCACGTGATGCGTCAAGAAAATGCGCACCAGCCCACCCCAGAGCAGTCCCGTCCAACCCCCTAAGGCAAAGGGAATAACCATCGCAAGCGCAAACCACAACAGGGAGGTACGACTGACAAAAACAACCATCTTATCATCTACAAGATTACGGCAATAGAATTGTGGATCAGCATCAGGAACCCGAAACATCCAGCCCATATGAGCATGCCAAAACCCTTCAAGCGGGCTATGCGGATCGCCCTCGCGATCTGAATGCGCATGATGTTTAATGTGTGTTGCCGCCCATTCCAGGGCAGAACCTTCTAACGCCATCGAACCAAAGACAAGTAAAAGAAATTTGACTACAGGGTGAGGCCGGAAACTACGATGGGTGAGCATACGGTGAAAACCAGCCGTCACACCAAAGGCGGTCAACGTATACATTACTCCTAATATCGCCAGATCAAGCCAGTTAACAGCACGCTGCCAGAGCAAGTAAATTGCTAACAGAGTCGCAATAAAGGGAACCACCACCACCACCAGTACAATCACCTTACGCAACACAGATTGCATGACATCTCCATTTATACGGGTTCCCACTCAATCGAGAACACTGACTATTAGACCGCAAGGCTGTCGATTTTGTTTCATCAGAATTTCACCCTCTACTGGTGGGATGAAATCACGGCTAAAATTGTTATCTTTAATAGAGTAAGAGGAAACGCTCTTCTTCGATAGTAGATAGTACAACCAGTAGCAGCATCATAGAGTATATAACGGAGATTTTTTCATGGAAAAACCAGCATCCACGCTCACATCGATCCATCCTGATACATATATCGGCCTAGTGACACTTCGTGTTGCAGACCTTACACGCTCACTGAATTTTTATGAAGGTATCCTGGGCTTTCAGCCCATCACGCGCACACCGACACAGGTCACACTCGGCGGACAGGATCGTGTCCCACTGCTAGAACTACACGAGCTTGCAGGTGCGCCTCCTCAGCCACGCTGGTCTACAGGCCTCTATCATGTGGCAATTCTCTTGCCCACACGTCCAGACCTGGGGCGCGTCCTCCTCCGTTTGGCGCAGGCTAACTGGGAGATTGGACAAGGCGACCATCTGGTTAGCGAGGCACTCTATATCTCTGACCCCGATGGGAATGGCCTCGAACTCTATCAAGATCGCCCACGCTCAAGCTGGCAGTGGAGCAATGGCAGCGTAAAAATGGCTACTGATCCCGTTGACCTGAACTCCCTACTCGAAGAAGGCATGCGCGACGCCTATCCCTGGGATGTATTACCCGCCAACACACGCATCGGCCATATCCATCTCCAGGTTGCCGATATCGCTCAAGCTGCGCATTTCTATCATACCATTCTGGGTTTCGATATCACCGCACGCATGCCAAGCGCATTGTTCATCAGTGCCGGCGGCTATCACCACCATATCGGCATGAATACCTGGCAATCACGTGGAGCTGGCGCGGCACCAACCCATACGGCTGGCCTGCACGCCTTTGTGATCGCACTTCCTCATCGCGAAGCACTCGCAGAGGTGCGCTCCCGCCTGATCGCTCATGCGGTCTCTTTTCAGGAGCAGGACGGGCGTATTCAAGTGAATGACCCCTGGCAAAACCCAATCATCCTAGAAGTTGTTCAATAATACAAGTATGAGTCATCCCTAATTTTTCTGAAGTGCCAGAGGGAGGAAAGAGCAGGAAAAAGGGGACTAGGCAAAAAGGATCT
>DAICZM010000253.1 GCA_027311145.1 Ktedonobacterales bacterium | reverse complement strand
AGCTCGGGGTCTAGCGCAGAAGTCGGTTCATCAAAGAGCAATGCTCGTGGTTGCATGGCCAAGGCGCGCGCAATCGCAACGCGCTGTTTCTGTCCACCCGAAAGTCGACTGGGATAGACATCGCGCTTATCGAACAACCCTACTTTTGTCAACAGCTTCTCGCCTAATGCTACTGCCTGCTCCTTCGATATCTTGCGCACCAAGAGCGGAGCCTCAATCACATTCTGGAGAACGGTCATATGCGGAAACAGATTGAAATGCTGAAAGACCATACCCAGTTCACGTCGCATCGGACTAAGTTGCTTCACGGACAGATTGGAGTTCAACCGCTCGCCATGCAGATAAATTTCGCCACTCGTGGCCTTCTCCAATGCATTTAAACAACGTATCAGCGTGCTTTTGCCGGAGCCACTTGGCCCAATTAACGCCACTACCTCGCGTTTATGTACCTCAAAATCAATATCTTTGAGGACTTGCTTATCGCCAAAATATTTGTTCAACTTCACAGTGCGAATGATTACTTCTTCTTCAACCGCGTTTGAGGGTAAAGGTTGACTACCTGATGGTAGGTTCCCCTGCAAATTCATCATCTGCTCGGATTCCATCATATGCTCCTTTGTTTGCTGTTTAGCACATCATGCGGCTTATCCCACGCAAAACATACCCAGAGATATTTAAAATAAGTATATGCATCTGTTTACAGCCTGTCAAGTCATTGCCTATATGCCCCCAGAACACCACATACACGCACGGCAATATGCTATACTGCAACAAAACAGTCATCGAGCAGGTTGGATAGGTGAACAATGCCTTTTTTTTCGGCCTTACATTCTGTACTGTATTACGACATATTTTATCCAAATATCACATCATCTCCTTTACAAAAGACTATATTACTTATTCACGGTTTCGCGGGAACGCCCACCAGCGATTTCGCCCCTCACCTACCAGCTCTGCGCGCAAACGCCACGCTACTCGCACCACATCTGCATGGCTATGGCCATTCTTCACCGCGCAGCAGCTATCCCGTCACCTATTATCGTGACGATGTGGCCGACCTTGTAGCCCTGCTCGACGCTCTACAACTCGACACTGTAGATATCCTAGGCTTCAGCGATGGCGCAATCGTCAGCCTGTTACTAAGCGCACTGCACCCACAGCGTGTACACGCGCTTGCACTCTTGGGAGCGCAACCCAGCGTCAATGCGCAGGATGTCGCGGGCATTCGCCACTGGCTCTTGGAGACACCCTTATCAGAAGCATGGCAACGCGAACTGGCCCAATTACACGGAGAACCGTATTGGCGCACATTGCCCACAATGTATGTCAGCGGCCAAGAAGCTCTTGTCGCGGCAGGTGGCACGCTTATCACCGATGAAGAACTGACCGCCATTCGCTGCCCCACACTGATTATGCATGGCCAGCGCGACCGCATTGTTCCCGTCACATATGCCCACCTACTACACGAGCGCATCCCAGGCTCACAGTTATTACTTTTTGAGACAGGCCATGCCGCACATATGCGCTACCAACAGGAATACATTACAAGCGTCCTACATTTTTTTGCAAGTACATCTGATCGTGCCATGTAAATACCTGACCTGATAGAACGTATTATAGTTGTGAGGAGTGCTATTGCCCTTTAAAGAAATAACGGGGTAATTCCCCTTATCGTGTCCACTAAAAATGTCCATTGTTTTTGTAGTCAGGAGAACATACGCTAGATGACAACCGAGAAGGTTGCTATTATCATACCAGCCTTAAATGAAGAGGAAGCACTGCCACCATTGCTTGCCGAAATCCCATCACAGCTTGTAGACTGGGTTATTGTTGTCGATAACGGTAGCACTGATGCAACGACAGATGTCGCCAGAGCGGCTGGGGCACTGATCGCCAGTGAACCTACACGTGGCTATGGCCGCGCCTGTCTGAAAGGTCTCCAAAGCGCAAGCGATCTGGGAGCAACTATTGTAATCTACATGGATGGCGATGGCAGCGATGATCCAGCCGATCTGGCGATGATGCTCACACCAGTGAGAGAGGGGCAAGCCGATATTGTAATTGGCTCGCGCATCAGCCACCGTTCAGAACGCGGGGCCGTCCCGCCACAAGCTCGCCTGGGTAACTGGCTCGTCAGTCACATGATCTCACTGCTATACAACGTGCATCTGCATGATATTGGCTCGTTTCGCGTCATGCGCTGCTCCACGCTTGCCGCCCTAGAGATGCGTGAAATGACCTTCGGTTGGCCTGTTGAAATGGTAGTCAAAGCGGCACGTCGTGGATATCGTATCCAGGAATTGCCCATTCACTATCGTCGCCGCAGCCACGGACGTTCAAAAGTGGCTGGCACGCTGATAGGGAGCGTCAAGGCCGCTTATTACATGCTCAGCACAACAGTGCGTTACGCAGGCACAAGGGGGCAGCATGGTTAACACTGCGCTGGTTGTCATCGCGCGCTATCCCGAAGCGGGCAAGACAAAAACCCGTCTGGGACGAACCATTGGCGACCAGGAAACAGCGATGCTCTATCTGGCATTTCTCACCGATCTAGCCCAAAAGCTTGTTGAGCAGCCAGCGTATGACCTCTGTTGGACATATACACCTGCCGAAAGTGATTATGCCGCCTTTATGCATACGCTTGTCCCCACCGCCGTACAGCAGATGCGCTTTTTCCCACAACGGGGAGCCAACCTTGGTGAACGGCTACATGCGGCCTTTCACTGGGCCAAAGAACAGGGCTATCAACGCACGTTAGTTCTCGGCTCTGACACACCACAGGTGACGCCGACCATTATCACCCAGGCTATCGCCGCCCTGGATACCACTGATGTCGTACTTGGCCCCGCCGAAGATGGCGGCTATTACCTGCTTGGCATGCATCAGCCACATGACCTGTTTAGCGATATCCCTATGAGTACACCAATGGTACTGGACATGACCATCGCTGCCGCGCATCAACAGCGGCTCTCTGTCAGCACAGTAGAGACGCTTTTTGATATTGACGAGTTTCCTGATCTGCAACGTCTGGCACGCTTGCTGGCACACAACCATATGCTTGCGCCTGTAACCGCTGCCTATATTACCAGCATGAGGATTTTCAAATGACCACACAACCCACATCTGTGACGACACCGATGGTTCCCACGCTTGCACTTCCGCGCTCCATTTATATTGAGCCAACAAGTCGTTGCAACGAGTTTTGCCAGCAGTGTCCGCGCACACTCCTCTCGCGGGAAGATGACCGCGACCTGAGCTACGACAATTTCCGCTACATTGTCGATCAGTTTCCCAGTCTTGAGCGCGTCGTCTTGCACGGCCTAGGCGAACCATTGCTCAACAAGGAGCTGCCACGTATGGTACGCTATCTAAAAGAGCGAGGTGTCTATGTACTGTTTAACTCAAATGGCATCCTGCTCAATGAGAAACGTGGACAAGCCCTGATCGACGCGGGACTGGACGAGTATCGCCTGTCGATGGATGGAGCGTCACGCGAGATGTATGCCAAAGTGCGTGGCGTCGATGCCTTTGACAAAATCTGGCGCAACATTCGTGCTTTTATCACCATGCAAAAAGCGCAAGATGCAACTAAACCCGCCCTCTCGCTCTGGTTTACCGCCATGCGCGAAAACCTGCATGAGCTGCCTGCGTTGGTTGAGCTGGCTGGTGATGCTGGCGTTCAAGAAGTCTACATGCAGCGTCTCGTCTACTTCGAGGAAGGACTGGCTGCTTCGCAGCAGGCCCTCTTCCGCCGTTCTACACCCGAAGAATTGTCCATCGTCCATCGTTGCGAAAAAATGTGTAAAGAGCGCGGCATCACATTCAGTGCATCCGGTTCAGCAACGCCCGTTGAGAGCCTTCAGCGCGACTTCGGTGAACGCCCCTGGTCCGGTTGTCGCCGCCCTTATACACTCACCTATATCACATCCAGCGGCAACATCCTTTCATGCTGCTTTGCCCCCTTTGGGCATAAAAGCGCGAAAGAGTATAAAGAAGAGCGTGTATTAGGCAACATTTTCCAGCAATCGCTTACAGACATCTGGCATGGAGAACAATACGAAGCCTTCCGGCGCGCCTTTGAAAGCGACCATCCGGCACGCCACTGCTCACAATGTGGCTTAAATTGGAGCTATTAGCCCACAGAATGCTATCCTACGAAGTGGATGTGCTATAGATAAAGGAGTTGCCCGATTATGTCTCTCGCCCCTAGCAATGATACACAACAAACACAAGAAGGCTTGCTGCCTCGCCTGTGGATGTACACCAATTACGACTGCAATCTCTCTTGTAGCTACTGTGTGGCAGAATCTTTTGTTGGCGCGGACCGCCCAGGACTAGACCTCACACAAGTATGCCAATTGATTGACGAAGCCACTGTACTGGGTCTCAATGAACTGTTCTTAACAGGTGGTGAGCCATTTATTCTGCATGACATCTTTCAGATGATCGCGTATGGTTTGGAGCATGGCATGCATGTCACCATCTTAAGCAATGGCATTCTGCTCAAAGGCAAACGTCTGGCACAGCTTGAAAGCCTTGCACCACGCGAACACTTGACCATTCAAATTAGTCTCGATGGCTCAACTGCCGAGGCGCACGACTTCTATCGCGGGGCAGGAAGTTGGCAAAAAGCGATTGATACCATCCACCGTCTCAAGGCTGCTGGTTTTCATGTACGTCTAGGAACCACGCAAACACCTGAGAATAGCCACGATCTCAATGCAATGTGCCATCTCCATCGTTCATTGGGTATTGGAGACGATGACCATATCATTCGCCCACTCGTGCGACGTGGCTTCTCCGCCAATGGCATGGCAGTTTCATTGCCTGCTCTCGAGCCAGAAGTGACTATCAACCAAGATGGCGTGTATTGGCATCCTGTCGCTACCGACAATGATCTTCTCATCTCATCCCAACTCTTTCCGCTTGCCGCTGCCGTCGAGCAGATCAGAGAGATTCGCGAGTCAATGCTTGCCGTCACAGGCGGAGCCTTTGCACGCTTCCGTTGAGGCTAGCTCACGCGCTCCGTGCGAGCCGCATCGACGACATCAAGAGGGCCGCTAGCTGCTCTGCAGCATCGGCCCTCTCTATTGCATTTCACGTTGAGACCGGAAACATCGCTTTGGCGCGTCGCTTGCGCAACAAACGTTGCATACCCGCGTCCAAGTGAATTCTTTTTTCTACACGCCAGAGCAACACCAACGCAAGCAACACAGCCTCTGCCGTCGCTGAAATTGACAGTGCAAGCGGGATAGCTAAGATCAGCCAGTGCGCGGATAAGGCACGAAAAAATAATACGACCAACCCATAGCGCGTCACTAACGCAAAAATGTTCATAAAGAGCGGCGTGCGCGTATCCTTGAGCGCAACAAAACCACTAGTAATCAGCGAGCCGGAGGCGATGCCTGGCAAACCAACCGCATAACCAATCAAAACAAGAAAAGTTAATGCCGATGAATGCGCCGTAAATGCCCCATGTTGGAAAAGCAAACGAATCAGCGGCCTGCCGAAAATAACCAGCAAGATGCCTGCGGGCACAGTGAGGAGTCCAGCAACGCCCATGACCTTGAGAGCGGTTTGGCGCATACGCACAAACCGCTGGGCCGTCGCATGAAGGGTGAGGTAAGGAAGAAGGGCCTGCGCAACCGCCTGTGCAACCAGAGCAGAGGGCAAGGCATAGAGCAGTTGGGCATTATGAATTGCCGACAGGCTAGCCTGATCAGGTAAATACGAGGCAAACGAAGTATCAATCACTGGACCAACAGAAGCCACACCAACGGCTAGCGCATTTGGGACCAGTAATATAAACACCTCGCGTAGCCCTGGGTGACGGATATCCCATATGAACGAGTAACGCACACCAAGTTTCAACAGGCCCGGCACCTGCACAGCCACCTGACAGACAGCGGCTGCTAGCACCCCATAGGTTGGCCCATAGATACCAATATGCGGAAATGCCAGCGTACAGAGCAAGCCGCCAATTAAACCAAAGTTATAGACAGCCAGTGAGAGTGCAGGCAACAAAAACTGCCGTTTACTATTCAGAATAGCAGTGGCAATCGTCCCCAGGCCGAGAATTAAGGGTTGGATCAGCATAATGCGTGAAAGCTGTGTCGTCAACATCTGCTCTGCTGGCGAATAGCCTGGCACCAACAATTTAGAAACAACGACAGGCATGACCAGCTCACCGAGCAGAATCAACACGGTTAGGCTTACCAGCAACACATTAAAGACAAGGCTGGTCAGTCGCCATGCCTCATATTGCCCGTGATTTTTTTCATACGAGAAAAAGACGGGGATAAAGGCGTGGCTCAGCGCGCCGCCAGCAATGAGTTCAAACAAGGTATTCGGAAGGTTTGCTGCCGCATAGTAGGCGTTAGCCGCTGGCCCTGCACCAAAAACAGCATTAAAGATGCTCTGTCGTATTACACCCAGGCCACGTGAGGCAAGAATTGCTAGTGTGAGCAATAGTGCCGCCTCTACAATACTGAAACGGCGCAGAGACATGCCCTCACCTGGCAGAAAACTTTTCAAATTAATGCGAAATGTACGCCCACCCCAGACCAGACGCGGCCATGCACGTGCATTTTTCTCTGCTGATGAGACATTTTGAGAGGACAGCTCTGTCTTGATCAGCATGGTCTTACCTCGCCGACCGCCATTGTTGGTATGCACTGTTTTTTGTGAGATAGCGATCTCTCCTCTCAACTTTTTGATACATGCATCTAGTAGGGTCTCATTATAACAAGCACCATCATCACCTGACTAGTATGTAGACCATAAGTACCGCTTTTGCATGTAACAAACAGCCAAACAAGATGACTGCACTGCCACAGTTTGCTCATACCATGCTAGCAAAGACCACCCTCATCCATTGCGCAAAACAGT
>DAICZM010000252.1 GCA_027311145.1 Ktedonobacterales bacterium | reverse complement strand
GCCGTCGTCCCATAGGCGTGCGGTACTGTAGTAGGGGTTGCCCTCCTGCTCATATTTATCGAGAATGGGCTGCATAAAGTTCGCCTCTTCCTCTGCACTCATCGTCTTCCCTCGCATTGCCAGTCCCTCTTTGCGCACTGTTGCTAGAACGGTTGCTGCCTGTAAACCGCCCATGACGGAGATACGGGCGTTGGGCCACATCCATAGTTGGCGTGGCGAATAGGCGCGTCCACACATGCCGTAATTGCCTGCGCCGAACGAGCCACCGATAATCACTGTGAAGCGTGGTACGGGAGCGTTGGCGACTGCCATCACCATTTTCGCCCCGTCTTTGGCAATCCCGCCATTTTCGTATTGTTTGCCAACCATAAAGCCGGTGATATTTTGTAGGAAGATCAGTGGTGTCTGCCGTTGTGCGCATAATTCGATAAAATGCGTGGCCTTGAGCGCGCTTTCGGAGAAAAGGATGCCGTTGTTGGCGATGATGCCGACAGGATAGCCCATCAGACGCGCAAAGCCACAGACTAACGTGATGCCATACAATTCTTTGAATTCGTGAAAACGGCTACCATCGACGAGGCGTGCAATCACCTCGCGCACATTGTAGCTTTGGCGACTATTTTTAGGCACAATGCCGTAGAGTTCGCTGGGATCATAGCGCGGCGGTTCTGGCGTGTGAAGCTCCCAAGGAATGTATTTGCGGCGATTGAGATTGGCAACGATGCTGCGACAGATGGCGAGAGCATGGGGATCGTTGACGGCATAGTGGTCGGTTACGCCGGAGATACGACAATGGACATCAGCACCGCCGAGTTCTTCCGCGCTCACCTCTTCGCCTGTTGCTGCTTTGACTAGCGGGGGGCCACCTAGAAAGATCGTGCCGTTGCCTTGCACGATGATGGTTTCATCACTCATCGCAGGCACATAGGCTCCGCCAGCGGTGCAGGAACCCATCACGGCGGCGATTTGTGGGATGCGCTGACTGGACATACGCGCCTGATTATAGAAGATGCGTCCAAAGTGATCGCGGTCTGGGAAGACATCGGCTTGCAGTGGTAAAAACGCACCGCCGGAGTCAACCAGATAGATGCAAGGGAGATGATTCTGTTCGGCAATTTCTTGCGCACGCAAATGTTTTTTGACGGTAATTGGGTAGTATGTGCCGCCTTTGACGGTGGCATCGTTGGCAATGATTACACATTCCTGTCCCTCGACCACGCCAATACCGGTGACAATGCCCGCCGAGGGGGCCTCATTTTCGTACACATCCCATGCCGCAAGGGGACTGAATTCTAAAAACGGCGTATCGGGGTCACAGAGGAGCTGAACGCGCTCGCGCCAACAATTTATTACGTTTGCGATGTCTGGCGACTGCATCGGCCCCGCCACCTTGTTGGACCTGTTCAGTATGCTGCTGTAGTTCATCAAGAAGTTGTTGAAAATAGAGCGCGTTTTCCTGGAATTCAGCACTATTGCGATCTAGGTGTGTCTCAATGATGCCCATGATTATTTCCTCTCAACCGCGATGATGGCGATGTTTGCTGGCTGGAAATGCTTCGTTGCACTCACGTTCAGCATAGCACCGCACTAAAAGAGCGTCAAGTCTTCATCTGAGTTGCTCTTTGCATGAATTTTTGGGACGATTGTACTGGGATGACATAAATTCTTTACGCAAAAAGAAGAGAGTATCAAGTCGTCTGCGAATATTGAAAAACATTTGCGAAATATGGCGTCTTTCTTTTTAGACATCACCTATGTTGATTTAAGATGAAACGACATGGAATAAAAACATCTGAGATTTCTATAGGTAAGGAGAAGAGTATGTTGATGTTATATATGTATGAAGATGATCCCTCATCGAGTCTTCCACCAATAGAGCCTCCAATTATTGTGGGTCCAAATGACAAGAGAGGCCGCGCATCATACGCGGCCCAGACTTAGCAGTTATGCGGGTGTTACCTCAGCAAGGGGTGTGCGCACAGCGAAATAGACTGCTTGTGGATGGTGTACCACGATGGCCACAGTTGACTGTTCTGGCACCAATTGATAGGCCTCGGTGAGGCTAACGCCAATAGTATCGGTGACGGGAAGCAATTGAAAGACCTGGCGATGGTCTTCCAAGTCTGGAATGGCAGGATAGCCCCAACTATAGCGACGCCCTCTCTCGTTCGTCAACGCCAGTTCGGAACGGATGATGCGGTTGGTATATTCTGCCAGGCCTTCCGCCATTTCCACGGCCAGACCATGTACGAAGTAGGCTTCTGCATAATTGTTGGCTTCTTGCAGGCGCGCAATAGCTTCGCTCGCTGGCTCACCCATTGTTACAACTTGTAGCGCAACCACATCAGTAGCACCACTCTCGACAGCGGCGAAGTAGTCGGCGAGGCAGAGGCGTGCGCGCTCTTGCTGGCGCGGGAAACGGAAACGGGCCACCTCGTGGCGACTTTTGTTCTGCTGAAATTCTTTGTAATCATAGACAATTAGCTCATTGCCACTGGACTGACAGGGAAAATAGCCGTAGACAACCTTTGGTTGCAGGTAGCGTTGCTGACGCGCCTCACGTAACATGCGTTCCAGGCGTGGCTGAAACTCTTCTTCAACTAAACGCACGAATTCGGCTCCATGGGCTTTACCGCCCCAATGCAGACGATAGAGCGTGTTGAGGTCCATACATTGCGCCACGTCTTCCAGGCCAATTCGTTCAAGCACGCGCGGCCCCCAGAAGGGCGGCGTGGGCAATGTGTTTACTGCGCTAACACTGCTAGACGGCGTAGTATCGACAACGTGTGTGGCTGCGCTTTCCTGTGAGCTTGCTTTTTTGAGCCGTTCGCGCAAGGCCTCTTCTTTGATGCGTTGTAAGAAGGTGGCGCGTTCTTCTGGAGCGTTGGTGAGTTTGTCAATGATCTCTAAGCCCTCGAAGGCATCTTTTGCGTAGAAGACGCCCGGCTCATAGGCAACTGGTGTTGCTTCGGGTGTCTGGTCATCGATGAAGAGGATGCGGCGTCCGTAGGAACGATTAATTGCCGCGCCGCCAATGATGACTGGGAAGTTCAAGCCGCGTTTATGTAGCTCTTTGACGCACAGCGGCATCTGCTTTGAGGTACTGACCAGCAGGGCTGAGAGGCCAATCGCATCGGCCTGCACCTCGATAGCCTTGTCGAGAATGGTGTTGAGTGGAACTTGTTTGCCCAAATCATAGACGGTATAGCCATTATTGCTGAGAATGGTGTTAACGAGATTTTTGCCGATATCGTGTACATCGCCAAAGACCGTTGCCAGCACTACCTTGCCCTTCGTATAGCCTTCTTTTTTCTCAAGATACTGTTCCAGATGGGCGACGGCGCGTTTCATCACCTCAGCGGATTGCAGCACAAATGGCAGAATGAGTTCGCCCGCGCCAAAACGGTCTCCCACATCCTTCATGGCGGGCAACAGGACGGTGTTCAGCACCTGAACAGCGACATCGCTGCGCCCGAGCTGTTGTTCTTCGGCTCGTTGAGCGATAATCTGGTCGATGAGTGACTCGATACCTTCTTTGCGACGATGTAGAATCTGCCAGTGGATGCGCTCGGCAATACTCATGCCCTCTGTTGGATCAACTTTTTCCTTGCTGTCATCCTGTTGTGCGCCGTGTTGCTCGAAATACGCGATAAAGCGTGGTAGTGCGTCTGGATGGTTGAAAATCAGATCATCGGCGAGTTGGCGTTGCTCGGCGTCGATCTCCGCGTATGGCTTGATATGTGTGGGGTTGACGATTGCCATATCTAAACCTGCACGTACCGCATGATAGAGGAAGACGCTATTAAGGACCTCGCGTGCATGTTGTTTGAGGCCAAACGAGACATTGCTGACACCCAGGATGGTCATGACACCTGGTAGTTCGGCCTTGATGCGCGTTAATGCATCAAGTGTCTCGATAGCGGCGGTTTGCAGCTCTTCCTGTCCTGTGGTGATCGGGAAGGTCAGCGGGTCAAAGATCAAAGCATTGGGTGGTAGCTTGTATTCATTGACGCAGATATTGTGGATAATGTGCGCAATCGCCACTTTGCGTGCGCTGGTTTTTGCCATGCCGATTTCGTCGATGGTCAACGCGACGACGGCTGCACCATGTTCGATAGCCAGCGGTAAGACGTTCTCAATGCGCTGGCGACCCGTTTCCATGTTGATTGAATTGATAGTTGCACGTCCAGGGTAGATTTCCAGGGCGGCTTGGATGACATTGGCCTCGGTGCTATCAATCATTAGTGGAGCTTCAATACCCATCGAGAGTTTTTTGACGATTTGGGCCATCTGCTCTGCCTCATCAATACGCTCGGTTAGCGCGACCTGCACATCGAGTACGTGCGCTCCGCCCTCAACCTGCTCGCGTGCGATAGCTAGCAAGGTATCGTAATCATCTTTGAGCAGAGCTTGTTTGGCTTTGCGACTCCCTTGTGCATTGACCCGTTCGCCGACGAGGAGGGGCGGGGGGTCTTGTAGCATAGATGTGGCGCGAATACCGCCGGAGACAAACGGCGGCGTGATGAGTGTAAAATCCTTCTTGCTAAAATTGTGGTCTGCGAGCGGACGAGGATGGCGCGGAGCATTGCGGCAGGCGTTCACAATAGCGCGCAGATGTTCATGACTGCTACCGCAGCAACCGCCAATAATATTAACACCAAACTCGGTCACGAAATCGCGCAGTGCTGCTGCCATTGGCTCGGGCTCCATTGGATAGACGGCGAGGCCATTGACGTTGAGCGGAAGGCCCGCGTTGGGAATGGTCGAGATGGGTAATGGGCAATTCTCAGTCAGAAAGCGTACAGACTCACGCATATGCTCAGGTCCAGTAGAGCAGTTCATGCCGATGATATCGACGCGCAAGGCAACAAGGGTGGTCATGACCGCGGCGATATCGGTGCCGAGCAGCATGCGCCCGCTGGTATCGAGCGAAACCTGGGCTTGAATGGGCACGTTGCGCCCTATCTGCTGCATGGCACGTCGTAAACCTGTAATGGCAGCTCGCACCTCTAAAATATCCTGGCTCGTTTCGATCAGCAGTACATCAACGCCACCTTCGAGCAAAGCGGCAGCTTGTTCCTGGAAGATCGCGGCTAGCTGCTGGTAGGTAATGTTGCTGAGCATGGGATCGTTTGATGAGGGGAGCATACCTGTGGGGCCGATAGAGCCAGCGACAAAACGTGGCTGTTCTGGCGTGCTATAGCGATCAGCAAGGCGACGGGCCAGTTGTGCGGCTTTCACGTTGATCTCGTGTGTGAGATGGCCGATACCGTACTCGTCAAGTTTGAGCCGACTGGCCGTGAAGGAATCGGTTTCCAGCACATCACAGCCGACCTCAAGAAAACCTGCATGAATCTCTTCAATGACGGAGGGCTTGGTAAGCACTAGATATTCGTTACAACCCTCTGTGCTTTGACCGCCATAATCTTCGGCCCCAAGTTGGTAGTTTTGTATATTTGTTCCCATCGCGCCATCAAAAATGAGAACGCGCTGGGCTAAAGCCTCAAGAAATGTACTCATGAACTCCCCCTCGACTCTCCCAACAGGTGAGCATAATGGATGATACGAATAGTGTCTATCGGTTTATTCGGCAAAAGCGGCAACCAGTTCGCGGCAGAAGTCGGGGATATCCTCAACGACACGGCCCCACACCATGTTTCCTTCGCGGAATGCAGGCGCATCGACCCAGATACCACCAGCGTTGACAATATCGTCTTTGATACCTGTTGAGCCTGTCGCTTTGCGCCCGCGCATGATACCAGCGGAGATAGGAACCCAGCCACCGTGACAGATCGTAGCAACGACTTTGCCTTGCGCGTGGAGCGTGCGTACAAGTTGCAATACGCCCTGGTTGCGGCGTAATTTATCGGGTGCCCACCCACCAGGAATAACAATACCGTCCAGTGCGTCGGCTGAGGGGGCTTCCTGAATGCTCACATCGGGGGTCATCTCCAAACCATGTTTGCCATGTACTGGCTGTGTAGTCAGGCCGATGACGATGACTTTTGCGCCTTCTTCGCGCAGGCGCATCACGGGAACCCAGAATTCCAGGTCTTCAACCTCCTGGGCCACAAAATAACCGATAGTTTTTCCCTGTAAACGCATGACTAACTCCTCCTGTGATCACGCTATGCTTCTCGAATAAGTATATCATGTGCGTACAGAAAAAGAGAGGAAGGATATGTGACGCCTAGCGACTAGCGAGTATGTAACTCTTGAGTCGAGAATGGCGTGTATTTTTACCTCTTGTTACTGCTTACCTATTTCTCCACGACAACGGGAAGTACCATGCCCATCGCGTAGTGGTCGGAATAGTGGCAGGCAAACTCGATGCTTCCGGGTGGTTCTGGCGTCTTGAAGGTATAACTCAGCGTTTTGATTGAGTTAGGGGTAATGTGTTCGATCAGGGCAAAGGTGACATTCATCATGGTATAGGACGTGATGTGCCCGCCCATACCCGTTGGTGACATCATAAATTCGTGTTCCACCTTGTCTTTATTGGTGATAATGAAAAAATAGGGTACACCCACCTTAAAGGTCGTGATCGAGGAGTGAATTCTGATATCCTGCAAGGTGATTTGCACAGGCGTGTAACCAGCGGGCACGGGTGGCTGGGTCGGTGTCGCTAGCACGGATGATGCGCTGGTTGTTGTGCCACAAGCCGCAAATAGACTAAGGCAAAGTGTGAGCAAAAGAGCAAATAAGACGCGGTTTTTCATCGTTTCCCCTCGCGTTTTGGAGCTAAATGACGAATAACAGGCTAGCCCGCGATTTCTGCTATTTTCGCGCAGAAGCGTTCGATCTCTTCCTCGCTATTGTACTGACACTCCCCGTGCTAAAGCAACGGGGGTTCTTCTTTCCACCAGCCTACGTGCTCAAGGAGTCTTGCAACTCCGA